>WFZV01000245.1 GCA_015489395.1 Bacteroidales bacterium | reverse complement strand
ACCTTGAACTTGCCAAATTCAATGCCGAAATTGATTTGAAACGCGAGAAACAAGCTCTACAAGAAGCATCAATTGCTTTGACTACATTTTTAAACCTGAAAATAAATACCATTATAGTACCGGTTCTGCCCGAAATAAACGACAGCCTTAGCATTGATTATACTAAAGCATTAGAATATCTGAAAAACAATACAGATTTTCTGGAGGATAAACATAAAATTTTGCAAGCAGACGCATCCGTTGAAAAGGCAACAAGGGAAAGCCGGTTTCAAGGGAACTTAATAGTTAATTTGGGCTTGAACCAACAAGGGGAAAACTTACCAGATGCTTATAAAAATCCATTAGACCAAGAAATTGTGACAGTCAATTTACAGATACCTTTATTAGACTGGGGACGCGGAAAAGGACAGCGCCAAATGGCAAAAATGAACCGGGATATTGCAGAAATAGACGCAAAACAAAATGAATTAAAATTACAACAACAGCTTATGTCTTATATAATGTCTTTTAATTTGCAAAAAGATATTGTAAAAAGTGCAGCAAAAGCCAAACAAATAGCTAATGAATCATACAAACTGACTGAAAATAGTTTTATCTACGGACAAACAAGTGTAATAGACCTCAGTACAGCAAAAACAAACCGTCAACAAGCCGAAGAAAAATATATAGAAAGCGTATACACATACTGGAAATTATATTACACAATAGAACAAATGACTTTATACGATTTTATGAAAAATCAAGAAATAAAAAGCGACGATTTTTTCGACAAAATAAGTAATCAATAGATGTGATATGCGTTCGTCATCATTCTCAATAATAGTAATCTTTATAGCACTGATGATTGCAGGTTTGGCTCTCGTGCCTTCGCTTAACGTAAGTCTAAAACCTGTAAGAACTTACAGAAACCTACAAGTTTCTTTTTCCTGGCCAGATGCTTCTCCCAGAGTAGTAGAACAACGTGTAACATCAAAACTGGAAGCACTTTTCAGTACAGTTAAAGGTGTAAAATACATAGAATCAGAATCCAGTCAAGGGGGCGGTGAAATCAATATTAAATTTAAAAAGGGAACAGATATTGATGCCGCAAGATTTGAAATTGCAACAATCATACGCAGAGTTTACTCTGATTTACCCCAAAATGTTAGCTATCCTGTTATATCTTCCGTCAAAGATTTTGATAGCTACAAAAAAAATGATAACACTCTACTCGTTTATACTCTCAATGCAGATGTCAGTCCCTATTTCATACAAAAATATGCTCTTGAAAACATAGTTCCCAGAATTGCAAAAATAGACGGTGTAAGCTCAGTTGATGTTACAGGCGCAAATCCTTATGTGTGGGAAATTGAATACAACTTGAACCAGATACAGTCCCTTGGTCTTAGTTATTATGACATTGCTAAAGCCGTAAATAATTACTTCAAGGAAGAAGTGCTGGGTTTAGCCGATGTCAATTTAAACGGATTGAACAAAAGAACTTTGAAAATAGTTTTAAAAAACAATATTCCCAAAGAAATCAATTGGGATATTATACCCATAAAAAATATCAACGGCAGAATAATTCATCTGGGTGATATAGCAAAAACCCGCTTCAAAGAAGGAACTCCTACTGCATATTACAGAATAAACGGTCTGAATACCATTACAATAAACATTAAATCATCACCAGATGCAAACATAATAAAGCTAGCATCTATAGTAAGGAAAAGAATGCAAAAAATAGAAAGAGAACTACCTGGTGGCTATCATTTGATGCTGATGACTGACAATTCTTCTCAAATAAAAAAAGAATTAAATAAAATTTTGCGAAGAACATTATTCTCTCTTTTGATTTTATTCCTTTTCGTTTTCTTTGTCTCTCTTGATGTCAAATATCTGCTGTTAATCACAATCAGCATAATAGCCAATTTGTCCCTGGCAATCTTTTTCTACAAATTAATGAATGTTCAAATCCATTTATATTCATTAGCCGGAATAACAGTTTCTTTTGGAATAATTATCGACAACAGCATAGTAATGATTGAACATCTACGAAGCAAAGGCGACAGAAAAATTTTTATGGCAATACTGGCATCAACACTAACGACCATTGCTTCGCTCAGTGTTATTTATATGCTACCGGAAAAACAAAGGCTAAATTTGATTGATTTCGGAATAGTTATTATCATAAATATCTTTGTTTCTTTGGTGGTTGCGCTATTTCTGGTTCCAGCATTATTTGAAAAAATTCCTTTGAAAAAAAACAATAAAAAATCAGCATTCAAGCACAAACGTAGAATTATTAAATTCTCACATTTCTACGAAAATTTCATTATCCTGCTAAAAAAATACAAACTTATCCCTATACTTTTATTCATCTTCGTTTTTGGTATTCCATTTGGCAAATTGCCCGATGAAATAAATAAAAAGACAAAATTTGCCCAGTTTTACAACAAAACTCTCGGCAGTGAATTCTTTATTCAAAATATTAAGCCCTACCTGGCAAAATATTTAGGCGGGACTGTTAGTAATTTTACCGATTATGTCAGCGACAATGCACATTTCAGTAATCCAGAACGCACGAAACTGGAAGTATATGCCAGTATAACAGAAGGAAGAACAATTGAGCAATTAAATGAAACAATGAAAAAAATGGAAAAAGTGCTGAAAACTTTCAAAGAAATTGAGAGTTTCAGGACTACCATTAACAAACGTTATGGAAACATAACCATATACTTTAAACCAGAATACGAAAAAAGTGACTTCCCGTTTTATCTAAAAAAGATACTAGTAAAGGAAGCAATAAATCTTGGTGGTGCTGATTGGTCTATTTGGGGCGTAGGAAAAGCATTTTCAAACTCAACCGACTTTACTATATACCCCGACCATATCGGCTTAGTAGGTTATGATTACGATAAACTAAGCTATTTTGCTGATAGTTTAAGAAAAAGATTACTCCAAAATCCCCATATCAATGAAGTGGAAATTACTGGATATTATATTTTCCTGGGTAAAAAATCACACGAATATGTTTTAAGCCCCATTGACAGACAAATGGCCATTAACAATATTTCGCTAATTGATCTTTATACTCCACTTAAAAACATATTATTCAACAATAAAATATCTGACGTTATTTATCATGGAAATTACTATCCGGTTGTTATGAAATCTTCTTTAAGCAAAGATTTTGATTTATGGAAAATGAAAAACTATATGCTAAAATTTGGGAACAAATATCAAAAACTATCAAATTTAGCTACTTTGAAATTTCAACAAAAAAATAAATCCATATACCGGGTAAATCAAAACTATAGGCTTGTTCTTAATTACAGCTTCAATGGTCCAGCTTTATTAGCCGACAAATTTAAAAAGAAAGTTGTCGAACAAATCTCATCAATTCTACCAATAGGCTTTAGATGCTTGGAAGACCCATATAGTGATCTTAGCGAAGTCATAAACAAACAAAATATATGGCTTTTGTTTATCATAATTGTAATGATTTATTTTATTTGTAGCATATTGTTTGAATCATTTGATCAGCCATTTGCAATAATTTTTATGATTCCTGTATCATTTATCGGTATCTTCCTGACATTCATTATTTTTAAATTTAGATTCGACCAGGGCGGTATGGCTTCGTTTATCTTACTCTCTGGCATTACTGTTAATTCAGGCATTTATATCATAAATGATTTTAACAAATACGGTAAAAAAACAGTACGGGACTTTGTTAAAGCTTTTAATTACAAAATTTTTCCGATTTCTTTGACGATATTATCAACTATTTTAGGATTAGTTCCTTTTGTCTATAAAGCACAAAACGATACTTTTTGGTTCTCGTTTGCAGTGGGAGCAATGGGCGGACTTGTCTTTTCTTACGTTTCTATCTTGATTTATTTGCCATTGTTTCTAAAAATGGAAAAGATATAATCTCCATAATGTTTGAAAAGAACCTTACACAACTAACTGATAATCAACGAAACTCACAAGAACTAAGCTGCTTAAAATACGGACTTGCAGCCTTTGGCTCATCGTAAACAGTTAATTTCAGGGTAGGTAAAAATTCAGGATTTTACGAAGCAGCTATAGTCATGGCAGGGCAAAAAATAATGCCCGGGACAGGAGTCGAACCTGCACGGCCTTGCGGCCACATGGTCCTGAACCATGCGCGTCTACCGATTCCGCCACCCGGGCATGAGAAATTTTTACAATAAGAACATCAAAAATAAAAAAGTGCCCAGGACAGGAGTCGAACCTGCACGGGCTTGCGCCCACATGGCCCTCAACCATGCGCGTCTACCAATTCCGCCACCTGGGCAACTCTTTAAAGTGCGTTGCAAATATAGTGTTTTGACAAAAAAACTGCAAATTTTTTCGTAAAATTTTATTCTGCGTTGATTGGTTTTACATAGCAACGCCGACGGCGGTGCTGTTCTTTTACTTTGTATTGTTTCCAGTTGGCCAGGACAGCTTTGTTGGATTCTAACATACCGGTTGTTTCGAAATATTTTCCGCCATTGTTCCAGAGTGTGTTTTGCTGTAAGGCTATAACAATGGCACCAAGTCCCATTGTTCTGTATTTATGTCTAACGCCTGTAAGCAGAAGTTCCAAAGTGTCGTTTTTCTTCAAAGCCCGCATGATGTGCAAAAATCCGAAAGGAAATAGATGTCCGTTGGCTTTTTGCAAAGCTTTTGAAAGTGAAGGCATTGCCAGAGAAAATGCAGCTAATTCGTCGTTTTTCATTAGTACTTTGATATACTGCGGGTTAAGCACCGAAAAATATTTGTTGATGTAATATTGCCTGAGTTCTTCGTCGAATGGCACCACGTAGGTCAAGTCAGCAAAAGCTTCGTTCAGGATTTCAAATAAAGTGTCGGCGTACTTGTCTTTAGCCTGTTTCATGTCAGTAATTTCCAGCTGCTTTAGGCCAAATCGTTTCATAACCAGCGGAACGAGGCGCTCAGCTCTTTTGACCTCGTCTTCTGTGATGGTTATACGCATTTCGATCCAGTCTTCTTCTTTCTCGAAATTAAGCCGCTCAAAATGTTGTTTGTAATATGGATGGTGATAAACCGATGCCACGGGTTGCAGCCGATCGAACCCTTCAATTAGTAAGCCCTGGTTATCAAGGTTTGTGAATCCCAGAGGACCGTGTATCAGTTCCATGCCGTGTTCCCGTCCGAAATCTTCCACAGCTTTAATAAGTGCATCGAAAACTTCCTGGTCGTCAATGAACTCTATTTTGATGATTCGAACGTATTTTTTTCCTGTTTTTTCATTATAAAGATGGTTAATTGCAGCGCCTGCACGTCCAACAACCTGTCCGTTTTTTATTGCCAAAAAGAATTTATTTTTAAATTTTCGCAGGGCTGGATTATGTTTTGGATCGAGGTAATGGTATTCGTCGGATTTAATTGGTGGTACCCAATATTTGTTACCTTTGTACAGTCGAAATTGTAAATTGACAAACTGTTTGATATCTTTTTTTGTGGTAACAGGTTTAATTTGTACAGTCATGTGTAAAGAAATTTTGTTTTGTTGGTCAAATAAATAATTTTTTCGATAATTTTACAAAAATACATGGCAATGGCACATTACTTCATAGTTTTTTTAATAAATCTGTCGATTTTAAATTTTAATGTTTTAAAAGATTCTGTTCCGTACGATATCGTCCAATTGCCAGGCAGCATTGTTAAAGGCAGGGTCCTGGGTTATAACGATTCATTGCACGCTTTGATATTTTTTAATGTACGTACAGCAGACACGGATGAAATCGACTTAGAATTAATTAATTTCCTGTATTACAACAGTTTACCGTCTTCTAAATTAGATACTTTGTTTGATTCTTTTTACAAATTTCGTGTGGGAAAGATTTTGTTTAAATCTGATAAAAAATTAGTATTTTGGGACCGCAGATTTAACAAAATAGCAGTTTTTTATTATCCGGACTTTTTGAACCTTGAAAACTATTCGCAAATTTTTTTCAAAAATATTTTGTTTAATCCATTAATCTACTTAAGTTTATCATTCTTTAGCTTGTTAATGGCGATAAGTTTGCTTTTATCTGGAGATGGAGTAAATGCACTAATATTTTTGATTTTAATGCTCTTTACAATCTGGTCGTTTATGTTTTTAAAATCCAAAATAAAAGGTAATGAAGAATAAATTTTTAACAGTTTTTACACTCATAATAGCTGTTTTTCAGGCACATGCAATTTTTAACAATCACTTTATTCAACCAAAAGATACGATTTATTTGAAAAATAAAACGATTGTCGGCACTGTCAAAGATATTACGCATTCTGATATTTTAATATTAGACAACAATAACAATCTGCAGGCAATCAAGCTATGGAAAGTCAAGAAAGCTTATGTCAATTCAATGAACTTACCTGCCCAGCTCAAAACCGATACTTTGATAATAGGAAAAACTATGTATTTTGGTAAAGTATTATATTTCAACGCCTTATCCGGAAAAATCTTGTTTTTAGACTTTAAGAGCAAACGAATTATACGATACCCGTTTTTTGTTAATCAAAATGATAGATTCATCAAACAAAAAATAAAATTCTACCGTGCAAACTGCTACAATTCACTGGTAATCTTCGTTTTATCGTTTTTAACACTTGCATTTAAATTTATTTTTCACGAAAATTTCTATTTTCTTGCTTCTTTAAGCCTTTTACTTATTGCAGTTTTAGCATATAAAATCTTTTGCTGTCCAATCAGGAAATATCGAAAATTCTTAAAATCCAAACAATGAGACTATCACTCTGGCTTTTGCTTTTACTAACAATCTTTAGCTCATGCAAGTACAATAGACCTAAAAACGACCATTTACATTTTGAAATCCAGCAACTTAACCAAATTTATAAGCTCAAAATCCATTACAATGGCGAAAATTTCACTTATTATTTCTCAAAACACCCTAATAATGACTCAATTATAAAAATACCTATCACAAAAATCGCTGTGACGTCCACCACTCACATTGGATTTATCAACTTTCTGGACGAAATAAATACAATCGTAGCTGTCTCCGGCAAACAATACGTTTACAATCAGCAACTTAGAGCAAGATTTAACAAAATCAAAGAACTGGGATTTGACAAAAATTTAAACATTGAACAAATCTTACTTTCTAAACCGCAAATCCTTACTGTGTACAATCTTGCGGCTTTAAACAAACAAAAAATCAAACTTCTTAAACAAAACCACATTATTGTGCTGCCAATTCTGGAATACACAGAAACCACTCCATTAGCAAGGTTAGAATGGATAAAAGTTTTCGGTCTGCTTTACGATAAACTGCCTCAAGCAACAGCTTACACCGATTCTGTACGAAAAAATTATCTTTCACTAACATCAAAAATCAAAACTTACATTAAAACACATAAACTCCACAGGACCAAAGTCTTAACAAATATTCCATACAAAGGTATCTGGTACGTGCCAGCTGGAAACTCATACATGGCAAAATTTATCATTGACGCCGGTGGCAACTATCCATGGGCGAATACCAAAAGCGCTTTAAGTCTGCCTTTGAGCTTCGAACAGGTCATGGTCAAAGCTGCCGATGCTGACGTGCTTATCAACACCGGACTTGCCAACAGTATCGACCAAATCATATCCATTGACAAACGTCTTAAAAACTTCCGTGCTATCCAAAATCGGAACGTTTATAACAACAACAAACTCGCTACTCCTTACGGTGGCACTGCGTTTTGGGAACTGGGTCCAGCCCAGCCCGACCGCATACTATCTGATTTGATTCGAATATTTTATCCGAAAAACAATTTTACCCCTGATACACTTACTTTTTACAAAAAACTAAATTGATATGAAATACTTTCTAATTGCAGGCGAAACTTCTGGCGACTTACATGCCAGCCGACTCATGTTTTGGCTAAAAAAATATGACACACAAGCTCAATTCCGTTATTTTGGCGGTGATTATATGAAATCCCAGGGTGGTGAGCTTATTAAGCATTACAAAGACACTGCCTTCATGGGCATTGTTGACGTATTGAAAAACCTCAACAAAATACAGCAAAACCTTAATCAGGTCGAACAGGAACTTAAGCAATACCAACCTGACGTCGTTATTTTAGTCGATTATCCTGGTTTTAACCTGCGAGTTGCTAAAATCGCTAAAAAACTCGGACTTACAGTTTTTTATTACATTTCGCCAAAAATCTGGGCATGGAACAAACGCCGTGCTTATGTGATAAAAAAATACATCGACAAAATGTTCGTCATTTTCCCATTTGAAGTCGAATTTTACAAAAAATACGATTATGAAGTCGAATATCTTGGCAATCCTACGTTAGACGAAATCCATGAGTACTTACAAACTCCGTTTTACGCTCAAAACTTTTACGTTCAAAACGGCCTTAACCCGCATAAAATCATTATCGCACTATTACCGGGTAGCCGCCAACAAGAAGTCAAGCTGCTTTTGCCTTTTATGGTGCGATTAGCCCTGAAAATGGCATCGCCCGATTACCAGTTCGCAATATCTGCAATGTCACATTTGCACAAAAGCCTGTACAAACCTGCCATTGACAATAAAATCCCGCTAATTTGGGACCAATCATACGATTTGCTACGAGTAGCTTATGCTGCTGTGGTCACTTCCGGCACTGCAACTTTAGAAACTGCGCTTTTCGGTGTGCCGCAAGTCGTGGTTTATAAAACTTACTGGTGGCAATACTATTTGCTTAAGCCATTTGTCCATATCGATTATTTCTCTCTCGTTAACATAATTTTAGGTCGAAAGGCTGTTGAAGAACTGCTGCAAAAACGGCTGGTAGAACGCACTGAAAAAATTTTAAACCAGATACTTTACAAAAGAGACTATTACCAGCGAATAAAGCAGGATTATGAACAGTTACGCCGGATTTTAGGCGAGCCAGGCGCTGCACAACGTACAGCTAAACGAATAGTGGAACTTTTAAGCGAAAAGAACTAATATTTTTTTAGTAGTAAAATCTTGTAAGTAAATTTTTAGGATTTTTGGCTTTAACCCTTTTCTCGCTATATTTTGTGAAGCCCTGCCAGAGAGAAGTTCAACATGGATAAAACACGGAGAATTTAGCTGGCATAATAAATCTTTTTTTAAAACGTCTATGTTAGCGCATAATTTATCGTTTTTAGCTAAACAAACGTTACGTTTAAAAGCAATGCAACTGTGAAGATTTATGATTATTGTTTAAAATTTTTGGTTTAAAGTTAAACTTAGATAACTTCGCACAGCACAAAATTCTCTGCAAAATGCGAAGTAGAGACACATTTAAGGTTTACATTGCGATGTTTTTCGCAGTGTTATTT
>WFZV01000244.1 GCA_015489395.1 Bacteroidales bacterium | reverse complement strand
CTCTTATTCATAGAGATATAGACTCTAAAGTAACTAAAATCTGCGCTTCTTTCACAAGCATTATTTTCATTACATTTTCATTATTCTTTGTAAAAAGACAATTGCACCTGGCCACAAACGAAATTTTTAAGAAAAACACACAGCTTTATTACATGCTCAAAGAACTTTCTGACTCTGAAAAACAAATTCTTAATGCTAACAGTGAATTGACAACACTTAACGAACAACTTAATATCAAACAAAAATTGCTCGAAACAACTTTAGCCGACCTAAACTCAAGCTTTGAATACGCACGCTCCATTCAACGGGCTATTATGATTCCTCGCCTGAAAATTCTGGAAAAACACGTCAAAGATTACTTTTTACTCTATAAACCCAAAGAACAAGTTGGTGGTGATTTCTACCTTTTCGAAGATTTTAACGAATTTATTGCTATTGCCGTTGGTGATGCCACAGGACATAGTATCCCTGGTGCTATGATGGCTATGCTGGCTATTTCTACAATCGATAACGTGCTGCATAAAAAAAGCCTCAAAACGCCTGCTGATAAACTTAACCTTGCAAGACGAATAGTTTTTAACACCCTTAATCAAGACATTACTACGTCAAAAGACAGTTTTGACGTCGCTTTAATAATGTATTACCCACAAAAGAAAATTATACAATACTCTGGAGCAAATATTCCTCTCTTCCAATATCAAAACGGCGAATTAACTAAATTTGCTCCTGATAAAAATTCTGTTGGCTATTGGGCAGTTGAAAAAAAATTCACAAATCACACTATTAAAGTGCAGGAAAACGATCGGTTTTACATCTTCACTGACGGATATCCTGACCAATTCGGCGGCGAACCTCCTTTTAAAAAATTCGGACGTAAAAATCTTATTAAACTTATCGAACAAATTGCAGACCTACCCATGAAAGAACAAAAACGTATTTTAGAAGAAACTATCATAAACTGGATGAAAAAATTTGGTGAACAAGTCGATGATATCACTGTTTTCGGCTTTAAACTTTAATCCTATAGCCCTACAAAAACTCAGTTTTTAAAATTTCGAAAAATATTTTTTACTTTTAGCCTGAAAATTTTAGCTCAACTCCACAAAAATGCAAAACTTCGAAGTCGTCTCTCATCCACTTATCGAACAAAAGCTCCGTTATCTGCGCGACAAAAACACTCCAAGTCGCGAATTCAAAAAACTGCTTTCTGAAATCTCGTACTTAATGGCTTTTGAAATTACACGGGACCTCAAGCTTAAACCCGTGGAAATTGAAACCCCTTTAGCTAAAACTATTGCTTACGAAATCGACGACCACATCGCTCTGGTACCAATTCTCAGAGCTGGACTGGGAATGGTCGATGGCATCCACGATTTACTCCCTACTGCTAAAATCGGACATATCGGCCTTTACCGTGACGAGCAGACTTTAGAACCACGTGAATACTACGCTAAATTGCCAAAAGACGTTAGCGACAGACTCGTAATTCTGTTAGACCCTATGCTGGCTACTGGCAATTCGATTACTTATGCTGTTGATTTGCTGAAAAATAAATTTAACGTCAAACGCATCAAAGTCGTTTCAATCGTCGCAGCTCCCGAAGGTGTAAACAAACTCTTGACCCATCATCCGGACATTCAAGCATACTCTGCAGCCCTGGACAAAGGTTTAAACGAAAACGGTTATATAGTGCCTGGGTTAGGTGACTGTGGCGATAGACTTTTTGGCACTTTGTAAAATCAACTCTTTCCGACAATCGAATAAAAACTCCAGATTTTGGCCTATATACAGGGTCAAACGCAGCTTTTTTATCTTTTGTGTAAATTAATCACCTTTGTTGCAAAAACCTGAATCAACATTACTCAGGTCTAAAAATTCCTGCCACAAAAGTAAATCAACGAAATACAAATGCTTATAAGTTGACTTAAGCCTGAAAAGTATATCCCTTTTCGTAATACGGACTTAATTGCAAATTTAGTCCAACTCACAAAAGTCTATGTATCTGCGTTTTTATTTCATAACTTTTGTGGTTATTCCTCGTCCTCCCAGTCCAATAAGCGTTTTTCGCCTTCAAGATGACGTATTTCGCTAACTTCCTGTGTAACTTCTAACGTACCAAGATACCGGCCTTGCTCGTTGCGCACTGCAAAATATTGAATCAAAATAAACTGCCCAAGACGTGTTTGTATCCAGAACACTGCACGGTCTTTTTTACCCTGGCGAAACGAATTTACTATTTTGTTGACAATATGCACACTATCAGGCGGATGGCAATTTTGAACTTTTCGTCCAATTATGGATTTTGTGCGGGGAAAGATGCGTTTTTTAGGAGTCGAAAAAAACTTAACCTCGTCATTTTCATCTACAAACGTTATATCAACAGGCAAATGGTTAAATATAGCGGCTATTTGCTCCACAGTCAGTTCGCCGGTTGGCAATTTTACAATTCCGTCGCTCAATTTTGGCTCGGTTTCTTGTTTTTTAATTTTTATCTCGTCTAAATCCACAAAAGCAAAGCCAGTCTCCAGAGCCTGCGGCAATAGCGAGTTTATTTGCTCAATGTCAATGGTTTCCATAACGACAGGAAAGACGACTTTGTCTTCTCGAAAAATTATTGTATAAACGTCAAAATAAACTGCCGAAGAGACTGAATTAAAAAGTTTTAAGTCTAAACTCGAAGCCCGCAATATGTCTAAAGTCCGTTGTATGTTAGCTAAAATTTGATCGTGGATATGCCAGAGAAGTTTTAAGCACTGGTGATACTGCCATTTTTGCTCCAACACAGGAAATAGCACATTTTGCACAGTTATGTAATGTTTTTTTACATTAAGCAATTGCTCAAAACGCTCGGCAAGCTGCTGTTTTACCTGGTCGTCGTACGAACGGTTTAGCTGTTTTATTAAAGATTTCGTTTGTTTCAAAAACTTATCAATTCGTCGATTATCCTCCTTTAGATAATAAAGCAGGCTCTCTTGCGGAACTTCAATGGCAGGGTACGCGCTAAGCGTTTTATAAAGCAGGTTAAAAAGTTTGTTCGATGCTACTTTAATAGCCTCAATATTATCGACCCGTTCAAAAACATAATCAAAAGCCACTAAAATATCTTTGGGTATAAACCTGGTTTCCAGGATTTTGTATTGTTTTACCAGCTGTGCGCCGTTCTTTTTATTGATTAAATCGACTAAAAACTGGCCAAGACGCTGACCACGTTGTATAATAGTATTGTTGAATTCGCTCATTGTTTAAAACCTTTTAGTTTGACATAAAAATAAAAAAGTGGCAACAGAAAACAAATTCTGTTGCCACTTTAATGTGCGGTTTAAAGGAAATTATCGCTTATCATTTCTTTTTCTTAGCATGCTTTTTCTTTTTACGTTTAGCTTTGCTCTTCTCCTTGCGGCGTTTCTTTTCTTCAGGAGTCAATTGTTTTTCGTCCTCTTGTTTCTCTAAAGCCTTTTTACGCTGCTCTTCCTTGCGTTTTTCTTCGGCTTCACGTTTTTTAGCCTTTAATTTCTTTTCTTTCATATAAATCGTATCGTAAGTAAGCGGAGTAGCTACAAATAATGACGAATATGTACCAACAACAATACCTATCAACATTGCGAAAATAAATCCACGGATTACTTCACCACCAAACAGGAAGATGACCAATAATACGAAGAACGTTGTCAGAGAGGTGTTCAATGTACGGCTTAATGTGCTGTTCAAAGCCATGTTAACATTAATGTAACTGTCTCTATGTGGGTGCGTTTTCAAATATTCACGGATACGGTCAAATACGATAACTGTGTCGTTAACCGAATAACCAACTACAGTCAAAATCGCAGCAATGAACGACTGGTCAACCTCCAATGAGAATGGCAAAATATTCCATTTGTAAAATAGCGAGAACACTCCCATAACTATCGATGAGTCGTGAATCAATGCCACTGTAGCACCCATACCGTACTGCCAGTTACGGAAACGGAAGAAGATATACAAGAAGATTACCAATAATGCGAAAATAACTGAGTTTACAGCAGCTCGCTTAATATCATGCGCAATAGTTGGTCCGACCTTTTGCTTGGTCATTATGTATTTCTGCTCAAAGGTCTTTAGCGATACAGTGTCAGGTAACATTGGCTTTAATGCAACATAAATCAAACTATCTACCTCGCCCTCAACTTTCGGGTCACTGCTATTTATCTTATATTTTGTCACTAATTTAATCTGGTTGTCAGCACCGAAAGTTTTAACAACTGGCAAAGTATGCAATTCTTTACGTACTAATTTTGCTACTTTTGCTGTGTTGACATGCTTTGTGTTGTTAAATCGAATGATATAAGTACGTCCACCAACAAAGTCAACACCCAGGTCTAATCCATTGACGAACAAGCTAATAATACTTATTGCCACTAATGTTCCTGAAATGAAGTAGAACAATTTACGTTTGCCAAGGAAGTCAATATTTGTATTCTGCAGTAAATCCTTCGTCCATTTATTGTAGAATGTAATTGGCTTATTTTTAGCCAGACGAGCTTCGAAAATCAAACGGGTAATATAAATTGCCGAGAATAACGATGTTAAAATACCGATAATCAATGTTGTAGCAAAACCTTGAATTGGACCGTGACCAAAGATGAACAGAATAATACCAGTCAAAAGCGTGGTGATATTTGCGTCCAAAATAGCAGAATATGCAGCTTTATAACCATCTCGTATTGCCAGCTTTAGACCTTTACCATTGCGCAATTCTTCTTTGATACGTTCGTAAATAATCACGTTAGCATCGACCGACATACCGATTGTCAAAACAATACCAGCAATACCAGGCAAAGTTAATACAGCACCTAATGAAGCTAAAACACCGAAAATCAGAAATACGTTAGCCAACAAAGCAATATCTGCAACAATACCAGCGCCTTTGTAGTAAAATGCCATGTAAAGCAATACAACGAAGAATGCTATAATGAACGAAATCAAACCTGCACGGATAGACTCTCGTCCCAAAGAAGGACCAACGTGTGTCAACTCAACGATTTGAACACGGACCGGTAATTTACCAGATTTCAAAACATTGGCTAAGTCCTGGGCCTCTTGAATGGTGAAATTACCTGTAATCTGCGATACTCCGCCTTTAATTTCTGTCTGTACAGTAGGATATGAATAAACCAAACCGTCCAGGACAATAGCAATTTGACGGCCAATGTTTGCCCTTGTCAATTTAGCCCAGACCTGTGCGCCGTGAGCATTCATAATCATTGTAACTTCGGCGCTTCCTTTAACCTGGTTATATTCGTGACGTGCATCAACAATAACGTCGCCGGTAAGCTGAGGCTGTCCGTCGCGGGTAGTTTTCAGTGCGATCAGTTCGTAAACTTTTCCAGATTTGTCCCAGAAAGCAGGTTTAGCTGTCCAGGCGAATTTCAAATCGCGTGGGAACAAAGCTTTAATTTCTGGCAAAGAGAGATATTCGTTGATTTTCTTAATATCTTTTTTCAAAGCATATCCGACAGCAGCATCGTTTGGACGAATCAAATTACCTTTTTCGTCAACATAAGGACGTAAAAGTGCGAATAATGGATGTTCTTTTGCAAATTCTTCGAAAGTTTTTGACTGCTGAGAAGTATCTTTTTTAGCTTTTGCTTCTGCTTGCTGCAATAGGGAAGTTGTGTCGGTTTGTGTAGTATCAGAAAGTAATGAAGGCAAATTCTGCTTTGTCGTATCAGAAGTAAGATTTAGTTTTTTAGCTTGCAGTATATCGCGTAATTTTTTGTCTGCCTCGACTAAGATTGGGAAAATTTCTTTGTTAGTATAAGTTTCGTAGAATTCCAGTTTTGCTGTACGTTGCAATAAATTACGAACACGGTTTTCGTCTTTTACACCTGGCAATTCGACCAAGATACGGCCTATTTTTCCTTGCAAAAGCTGGATATTAGGCTGGGTAACACCGAAACGGTCAATACGTGTGCGCAAAATGTTAAAAGCGTTATCGACTGCGTCCTGGACTTCTTTTCGTAAAACAGCTATGACTTGTTGGTCAGTGCTGTTAAAGTTTATTTTGTCCTTGAGTTGGGGGGATGTCGCAAAAATAGTTGCTAATTTAGCATTAGGGTCTAATTCGTGAAAAGCCTCAGCAAATAAAGTAATAAAATCTTTATTACTTTTAGCTTCACGTTGTTTTGCCAGTTCCAGAGCTTTCAAAAAAGTAGAGTCTTGACTGTTATTGGCTAAGGATTTAATCATATCCTCGACCGAAACTTGCAAAGTAACGTTCATACCTCCCTGAAGGTCCAGACCAAGATTTATTTCACGTTGTTGGCATTCGCGGAAGGTATATTTTTTTAAGCCAAAGAAATTATAAACAACTACATTGGCCATTGAGTCTAAATAATGCGCTTCTTTCTGATAATCTCCTTTCGCATAAGCCTTAGCCTTTTGTTTGACTCGATAAGTGACATAAGTAAAAGACAATTGGTAAAGCGCTACCAAAAGAAGTAAAATAGTCAAAAACGTAATTGCTCCCTTGCTTCGCATTGCTAATAAATTTTTAATAATTCAACTTTCAGAAAATTACAAAGTGCTTGCAAATATACTGTTTTTTTTAGGAATAATTAAAAAACTTTTTTGCCAATATTTGCGATTTTACATCCCACAGATAAAGTAATTTGCATACACG
>WFZV01000243.1 GCA_015489395.1 Bacteroidales bacterium | reverse complement strand
TCATATACCATAAATAGCCTAAACCGTACTTATTAATTTTGAAATCATAAAAAATTATTAGGCTATTTGTCTTTGGATAATCCCTAATGCATAATCTGGGTTTAATGGGGGTGCGTACTGACTGATTTTTTAATCTTGAAGTTTTCATTGTTATAAGTTTTTATGTTTTTTCGCAAATTTACGCACCCCCTTGCTTTTTTCATACACACTTTTTTATTTACACTACCCAATCCACAGGCTTTTGAACCAAAACCTGTACGCAAAATCTCAGGTACTACTGAAAAAGGAAGTAAAATTCGAAAATCGCTTGTACATTAGCAACAAATGAACTTAATTCGTAATTCAAACGGCTAAACTTTACAAATTTTTGTCATGAAAAAGGCTTTAATTTTTACTTTTGCGATTATAATCCTGCTATTTTCGTGTAAAAAAAGCAGCATAACAGAACATTTTGCCAATCCAGACGATTCGCTGCATTTATTGGTGCCGCTTTATAGCTTTCCGACCGACAATGGCGGGCAGTACTGGAAAAGTGTAGGACAAGCAGCAAACAGCGTTCCTATTGCTATAGTTTGGGGACTTTCCGACACAAGCGACCAGGGGATTTATAAGCAATGGTTACCGGTTTTACGACAAGGCAAATACGCAAAACTTTATGCTTATGTAGCGACAACGGACGGCCAGAGACCTATCGACTCTGTAAAAGCACGGGTTCGTTATTATGCCACGAATTTTGACATTGACGGCATTTTTTTCGATGAAGTTAACAGCAGTGAGTCGAAAATTGCTTATTACAAAGCGCTTGTGCAATATGCCAAAAGCTTTGAAGTGGTTAAAAAAGTTATTTTGAATTCATCCTATTGCCCAGCGTGGTTCGCAGATAGCACGGGAGCTGACATTGTTTTGATTTTTGAGAATTATGCCAAATACTGGGACGAATTTGATAAAGCAGAATATTCGAACCTGTCGCCAGAGCGCAAAGCTGTGATAATTAGTGAAGTGCGCACACGTTCCAGAATGTTTGATTTAATCAATGATTGTGTGCGCAACAACATTGGCTATGTGTACATCACAAACACAGATTATGACAAACTGCCAACGTATTGGGACGATTTAGTGCAGGCAGTAAAGCTGGTAAATCAAAGACAATAATAGGACGTTCGTCGGTTTTCCTGCTTAATGTAATGTAAAAGATATTCGTGATTATTTTATTTACGGCCATCGACGAATACCATAGTAGCGCCAAAGCCATATTTAGCAAAAGAAGCGTCCTGGTAAGGAATTTTTTTCCGGTCTAAGTAAGAGCGGATTTCCTGACGCAGACGGCCATTTCCGCGTCCGTGAATAAAAACGATTTTTTTAACATTTGAGTCTTTCAGACCTTGCTCCAGTGTGTCTTTGAACACTTGCATCTGGTATTCTAACATATCTTTAGCAGTCATGCCGCGGGTGTCGTCGAGCAGTTCGGTTATATGTAAATCCACCTCCCATAGGTCAGGCTTTTTGCCGCTGTGAAATTGCCGTGGAGTGTTCAGTCGCTTGTTTTTGACTTCTTTTTCATGTTTAACTTTGTGAAAATCATGCTCCTTTAGTTGTTTTATAGCCTCTTCAAGCGGATGTTCCTCGATAATAGGATAAAACAGAGCTTTTTCGTCCAGGTAGTCATTGTCCAGATAAGAGTCGATGTTGAATAGCCGTTCGTTTTTCAAAGTAATTTTGGCCAGAACAGGTTTTCGCTGCTCATGTGGAGTCCGTCTAAAAAACAGGATTTGAAATGTAATAAAATCAATTTCAGATAGTTCTTTAGCGCTGAGGGTCATAAGCTGCTCAATGAGATTAGGTTGCAGATGTCCTGGTGTGCTTTTTAATAATTTTTTATCGTCAGATGGAATCTGGTATAAGTATAGCAAATGCCAGTTGCTATCGTTGACTAAATGAATTTCAAAGTCAGATGAGTTGAGCTGGTATAAATTTTTTGGTATAAAAGCTAAATAGATTTTAACTTCTTCGTTGTCTTTGATGATATCTGGTTCAGGGTCGTATAAAAGCGAGTCAACAGCAGCAGGAGCTTTATCTTGCCCGGATTCGGGTTCAGGTGTTTTTCGTTCGACAACGACTAATTTGTTAATGGGATATGGAAATTCAAAGCCTTCAGGAGTTTCTACTAAAGCTGTTTTGCTATCGATAATTTTTTTAACAATACCGCCGCCGACTTCGTCTAAAAATTTTACTTTATCGCCGATTTGTATCTGCTGTGCCATTGGAGCATAATTTTTTAGCAAATTTAATAATTAAAAGGGCTTTAGGCTAAAAGTTTAGATTTTTTACCATATAAAAATACAAATTTTCCAAATTGAAGATTAAGATTTTGTTAATTTTGCAGCAAAATTGAATAAACCAGAGTAAATTGGCAGATTTTGACCCAAAAAAAATAAAAATCGAAGATTACAG
>WFZV01000242.1 GCA_015489395.1 Bacteroidales bacterium | reverse complement strand
ACTTAGGTGCAGGTAAGAATAAGTATAGCTTTAAAATCCTTAAATTATTTAACCTTCTGCGTAAAATTTATAATAGCACAAAAAATAACTATGCTGTGACAATGGTTAATTTGCTAATGCTCAAAAATGCAATTAGATTACTCAAAGACCTTGGTATCAATAAATTTAACCCTTTACCTTTTTATGCTATAGATAAGCCAACTAATGATAATGAATTAAAAAATTTTTTGGCAACGCAGGAATCAAAAAAACTTGAAAACATCGCAACTACTAAATTTTTCATCTATACCAGCTCATACAAGCTATCCAATATTAGACTTGCTTACCGTTTAGGTGCAAAAGCTTATTTCACAAAAAATATAGACCAGGATATACGGGAATTTATCGAGGAAAATATAAATGCTACAGAATTTAAAGTTGCCATAAGAACAGCAGATCTTATTCCGCAAATCTTGCCGAAACAAAGCAACTTCCATGATTCATACGATAACTTAACAGAAGAAGATTTCGAAATTCTTTTGTTAAAAGCTGCAGGATTAACTTACGAACAAATTATCGAACGTCTTACCGAGAAAGGATTTATAGACAATGATACATACCATAAATTAAAAGCTAATAGAAAAATGCTAACAAATTATATTGAAAGACGCAGACGAACTCTTAAAGATGCTCTAAAACTTAATACAAATGGTTTCGATGCTATTATCTCTAAAGCTTTTCTGGAAGGCATTATCACAAAAGAAATGATTGACGACATTAAATTAGAATTATCGCTTTAAAACCTTTTAATCGAACTTAGTCAAACGCTATAAACTCATGAGGTCCTTATACATTCAGTTTTCTTCACTCTGAGCTTTAAAATCAGCCATCTATGACTTTTATCATAGTTTTTCGTGGCGTAAAAACTTATTTTGATTGAAAAAAGAGTTATGGACTTAGCTACCAGAATTAGCCGTTATCTGGTCGGAATTGTCTTTATTTTCTCTGCCTTTGTCAAAGCTGTTGACCCGCTCGGCTCAGCTTATAAAGTACAGGATTACCTGTCGTTCATGAACATTGATTTTCTGACTACTTTATCGCTTCCAATTGCTATACTGCTTATTACTTGCGAATTTTTAATCGGTGTGTTTTTACTGTTTAACCTGTTTCCACGGTTCACTTTATGGCTTGTGACTGTGTTAATGGTAATTTTTACATTCGAAACATTATACCTGGCTATAGCCAATCCTATCAGGGATTGCGGATGTTTTGGCGATGCTGTTAAATTGACCAATTGGCAGACATTTGCTAAAAACATTGTTTTAGACTCTTTAATCGCCATTTTGTGGGCAGGACGTAAATATTTTATTCGCGATTTTGATAAAAAACACTTTTATTATGCCACAATAGCTGTTGTTTTAATCATTGCATTTCAAATTTACAATTTGCTTTGCTTGCCAGTGATCGACTTTCGTCCATATAAGGTAGGAACGAATATTAAACAAAAAATTCTCGAACACCAGAACAACAATAAGTACAAAACTGTGCTTTTGTACAGAAATAAAAAGACAGGCAAAATTCACCGGTTTAACGAAGACAACTACCCCTGGCAGGACACTGTAAACTGGGAATACGTTGACACAAAAGTATTTGAGCTACAGAGCGATGATCAGGATTATTCCGATTTTGTCCTTATTGACTCCGTGGGCAATGACGTAACCAGGCAGATTTTGCAGGATACAGGTAAATTATGCTTTATCGTTATTTACAAAGGTCATAAGCCAGGGCAAAAGCAATTGTCAAAGCTGTTCAATTACTGCAAGCGTCACACTTTCGATAAAATTTTTATTCTTTCAAATGCTCCTTACCAATGGACGCGTAAATTAGAATCTGCGTACAACGTAAATTATCCGGCTTTGCAAATCGACGGTACTACGCTAAAAACTATAATTCGTGCAAAACTGGGTATTTTGACATTAAACAACGGCATTATCACGAAAAAAATGAATATCAACTGCTTAAAAAATAATCTTTAGCCGTTTTATCCTGAATTGGCTCAAATCCAACTAACTTTTTCGCATAATTCAACGAAAAAGCACGAAAATTTTCGGTAGGCAGCAAGAACAAAAGTCCATGATTTTTTTCAAAAGTCTTATTACTGCGCTTCGCTGCTTTTTCGTTAATTTACAGGCAAATTGCATTGAGTCTTGCAACAGCTCAATTCGCCCATAACCGTGAAGATTTCACTCTTCACCGTTTCCCTGCGATAATTTATTTTCTTATCGTCCAGCTACGAATCCAACGTACTTTAAAAATCTACGTAACAGACC
>WFZV01000241.1 GCA_015489395.1 Bacteroidales bacterium | reverse complement strand
GTCAGGCTTGGTCTTTACATGGTCTTGTATCGAAATACAAGACCAATGGCTTCGCCATTTAAATTTAAAGCCGTCAGGCTTGAGCTTTATATGGTCTTGGTATGGAAATACAAGACCAATGGCTCCGCCATTTGCTACAAAGCCGTCAGGCTTGAACGTCATATGGTCTTGCATGGAAATACAAGACCAATGGCTCCGCCATTAATATTTAAAGCCGTCAGGCTTGGTCTTTACATGGTCTTGTATGGAAATACAAGACCCGATGGCTTCGCCATTAATATTTAAAGCCGTCAGGCTTGGCCTTTACATGGTCTTGTATGGAAATACAAGACCAATGGCTCTGCCATTAATATTTAAAGCCGTTAGGCTTGATCGTCACATGGTCTTGTATGGAAATGCGAGACCATCTGCAAAGCAGAAAAACAGCAGCTCAACCTCTGGTTGAGCTGCCTTGTAAACACGTATAGGGAGAAGGTTTACTTGCTGGACTTAGTGATTTTTAGTTTTGTATAGTTAGCCAGCCAGTACATCGACGGAACAACGATTAGCGTGAGGAATGTGGCGAACGTCAGGCCAAAGATAATCGCCCATGCCAGCGGTCCCCAGAATTGGACGCTTTCGCCACCGAAGTAGATGTGCGGTTTAAGATGTTTAAAAAGTCCCGCAAAGTCGATATTTAATCCAATTGCCATTGGAAACAGACCTAAAATGGTAGTTGTAGCGGTTAGGAGAACAGGACGCAGACGTGTTTTTCCTGCTGTGATAATTGCCTGTCGTACGTCTTCTGCTGGTAAAGGCGCATCTTCGTCAAGTCCTAATTCTGCACGTCGCCTGTTTTTTAGCAGATCGATATAATCGACCAGAACGATTCCATTGTTAACCACTACGCCCGCCAGTGCAATAATGCCGATTCCTGATAGCAGCACGCTCAAATCCATGCCCAGAATTGCATAACCAATGAACACGCCACTTGTACTGAAAATTACACTTGCTAAGATTATCAAAGGTTTAACCAGTGAGTTGAATTGAGTCACCAGAATGATAAGTATTGAGCTTAAAGCTATCAACATTGCCAGCATCATGAAGTCCATTGACTCGCGCATGTCTTGTTGTTCGCCGGTATAACTGAGTTGGTAACCTTCTGGTAGTTTTAGGTCTGAGATAACTTGCTTTATTTGTTGAACAATGCTGTTAGCGTTGTAGCCTTCGATGACGTTTGACTGTATTGTAAGAGTGGGTTTAGTGTCGCGGTGTCGTATTGCGTCAACAGTAGTTGTCATTGTCACGTGGGCAACAGCTGAAATAGGTATAGCTGCCAATCTTCCGTTTGGCTTGCGCACAGGGATTTTGATGTTTAAGAGATTGTCGATATTGTTTCTGAATCTTTGGTCAAGTCGAACGTTTATCGGGTATTTATCGTCGCCTTCTTTGTATTTCGAAGCTTCTGTGCCAAATAGTGCTGTACGGATTGTTTGTGCAATCATACCTGTTGACAGGCCTAATTGTCCAGCGCGTTTACGGTCAATTTTTATTTGAAGTTCTTTAATTCCAGTTTTTATGTCAAATTCTAATTTTTCATAGCCCTGAATTCCTGATTTTTCAATACGGTTTATAATGCTGTCGCCATATTGGAAGAGGACGTTTAAATCATCACCGCGTAATTCGAGGCTTATTGGTTTTCCACTCGCTGGACCGTGTTTGTCGCGCTCAAGGAAAATGTTTAAACCAGCGTAATGATTTATCAATGAGTCTGATAAAAGTTTTAAAATATGCGCTGTGCTTATGCCATTTCGTTTGTCATAATCGATAAATTCGATTGTTATTCTGGCTTTGTTCAAAGTCTTTCCAACTGGTACTTCTTTATCTCGTGCAACTCCAGCACCAACCGTTGTCATCATTGAGTTAATGATCTTGCGGTACGGCTTTAGCAGGCGATTAATATCTTTTTCAACAACACGGGTCACAGAATCTGTATAATCCAGATTACTCCCAATCGGTGTATAAACGTAAACGTTAATGTAACGTGGGTCTGCTTCGGGAAACATGCTAACCTTTGGCGAAGTAAATTTAAAATAGAAAATAAAACTGAAAATCAGCAGCAAAAACGTAACCGTAACAATCCAGATAGGATTTTTACCACGCAACGAAAAATTAATAAAATCATGATAAACTCTTTCTAACCACGGCAAAAACTTGTCCTGGAACCATTTAGCCAGAGGATATAACACGAAAACATACAGGATAATCAAAATCGCAGTAAACACCAACAAATTACCAATTAGCATAGACTTGATGGCATAAAATGGAACAGCTAAAACAATGAATGCTACGAATGCTTTGAGATTTTTCTTAATATCCGGTTTTCTCTGGTCTTTGACTGGCTTAACACCCCAGATGGCCACAGGTGGAGTAAGTACTAATGCTGTGAAAAGCGATGCAGATAAAACAATTATCAACGTAAGCGGCAAAAGCTTCATAAAACTACCAACAAGCGAATTCCAGAATACCATCGGGAAAAAAGCTGCTAAAGTAGTCAAAGTCGAGGTAATAATCGGCGTTGCTATCTCACTGGGAGCGTCGATAACTGCTTGTTTCAACGGAATGCCATTATCTACGAACCTGTAAATATTCTCCACAACCACAATTGAATTGTCAACCAACATGCCAAGTGCTAAAATCAACGAAAACAACACGATGTTGTTCAAAGTATAACCAAAAACCGCCAGGAAAATAAAAGAGATAACAAGCGACATTGGAATAGCATATCCAACCAGCAGCGAGTTGCGAAGTCCCAGAAACAGAAGTAACACTAAAATCACGAAAATTATACCTTCGAGCAGGTTGTTGTTGAGCGAACTGAGTTGCTTACGTATTACCTTTGACATATCATTGGTCAAAACAATATGTAAATCATCCGGAATAACGCCAGTTTTCTTATTATCGTTGATTATCTTGTAGATGGCGTCCATTGCTTTAAGCTGGTTGGCCTGGTCTTTTTTTATTACTTGCAGAGAAACGACAGGTTTTCCAAACAGACGGGCGTAACTTTCACGCTCTTTGTAAGTCTCTTTGACCTGTGCAACGTCTTTCAGGTATATGGCTTTGCCGTTTATGCTACGTACGACAATGTTTTTGATATCGTCGATGGAGCTAAATTCGCCAATAATACGGACTTCTCGCCTTGTTTTTGGCGTTTTGAGCTGTCCAGCGCTAATGGACAAATTTTCCATCTTTATGGCATTAATAATCTCGTTAAAGCTCAAATCCAGAGCCTTTAGCTTGTTCAAGTCCACGTTAACCTGAACTTCTTTGTCTGGTAGTCCTTCGATTTTAACCTTAGAAATTTCGGGTACTTTTTCAATTTCGTCCCGCAGGTATTCTGCGTAATGTTTTAATTGCTCTATGCTGTAATCGCCGTACAGATTTATGAAAACTATTGGAAATTGTGCAAAGTTAAATTTTATGACTTGTGGGTCATGTGGTAAATCGTCTGGCAAATCAGGTTTTGCCCTTTCGACAGCGTCTTTGACGTCCTGCAAAGCATCGTCAATATTTGCATTGGCCGGAAATTCAACAAATATCATTGAGACATCCTGTGCAGATATTGACTTAAGGTCTTTCAAATTGTTTATGCCTTTAAGTTCGCGTTCTAATGGATTTGTGATAAGATTTTCGATATCTTTTGCAGAGTTGCCCGGATAAACAGTTTCGACGAAAATTGTTGGGTAATTGACTTCAGGGAACAGCTCTTTAGGCATTTTGTCGTAGGCCCATATTCCGAAAAAGATTAATGTTACGATCAGGATGTATATTGTATTGCGGTTTCGGACAGCCCATTTGGTTAATCCGAATTTGCGTTTTATTTCCATTTTTGTTTGATTTTTAAGTTGTTTTTTTGCTGTAATTTAGTTTGTTACGATTCGAACAACACTACCATCGCGTACTAAGTTGTAACCGTCTGTAATAACAGTATCCCCTGGTTTTAGTCCGTCGAGTACCAGAGCTTTTGTTGTTGAAATTTGTCCCAGATTGATGTATTGTTTTTTTGCCAGGGTTTGTCCGTCGTGGCGTTTGATTGTAAAGACATACCAGCCTTTTGTGTCCTGGTTAAGGATTCTTGTTGGAATTGCAATTGCTTTGTTTGATTTAAATTCAACAAAGCGCATTGTGGCTGACATGTTTGGTTTGATTTTGTTTTGCGGATTATTGAAAGTAGCTTCGATCTTAAAAGTATTTGTCGTTGGGTCAATGAAATTACCCACGTAATTAATGTGCGATTTTATGACCAGGTCAGGATATACTTCAAATCTAAGTTCTATTGGCGTGCCTTTTTTTACATTTGGCAGGTATTTAACAGATAGATTAGCAACAGCCTTCATTTTGCTTAGGTTAACCAGGTAAATTGCGCGCATAGCAGGGCTTGCCAATTCGCCTACTTTTATGTTTATCTGGTCAACTATCCCGTCAAAGGGTGCTGTGATTTTGGTGTATTGAAGTTGTGTTTGAAGCGAACTTAGATTCTTTTCTAAAGTTTCTTTGCGGTTTTTAGCTTGTAAGTATTGAATTTCTGAGGCAACGCCTTGTTCGTAAAGTTTTTTCTGTTTTTGGTATAATGAGTCAGCCAGTTCCAATTGTGTTTTAATTTGTTCGATGTTGTTTTTGATGATTTGATCGTCTAATTCAGCCAGTAATTGTCCTTTTTTGACATAATCGCCTTCTTTAACATAGATTTTTTTGACTTCGCCGTTAGTTTTTGGATTTACAAAGGCATCTTCAATGGGTTGGATTTTTGCTGTAACGTCTAAATAATGTTTAAAATTCGTGTATTGTACAACAGTTACGTGAACAGGTACAGCTGCGACGTTTTTGCTTTCAGGTAGCTTTTTTTGTAATTGATTGATTTTCTGTTGATATTCGGTGATTTTGGTTTTATAATAAGCTATTTTTTTTCGAATCTGTTGCGGGTCATTGTCACTTGATTTATGACAGCTTGCAAATACGATTAGCAAAGCTGTTATAAGAATTGTTATTTTTTTCATTGCTGTAAAATTTAAGGTTTAGTTTAGAATTTGTATTTATCCAGTTCGGTTTTAGCCTTGATTAAGTCCATAAGGGCTGAGTAGTAATTGCCCTGAGCTTTGAGGTATTGGTTTTGTGCCTGTGTCAGCTCGAGACTGCTGGCTGCTCCGTTGATAAATTTTGCTTTTGTGTCCTGGTAGATTTGTTTTGTGAGTTGAATGTTTTTCTTTTCGTTAAGTAGCCGTTCGTATGCGTTGAAGAAATTGGTATAAGCCTGATGGTAAGCGATTGTGATTTGTTGTTCGACCATTTGTTGGTTGTTGAGAGCCTGTAAGTATTCTAATTTTTTCTGTTTAATTCCAGCGTATTTGCTACCGCTGCCAAAGAGAGGAATATTGATTTGTAGGCCAAACAGTGAGGTTTTGAACCATTCTTTGTCTTTGTCGAAGAAATTGAATTTATCGCGCATTGCGTTTTGGGAATATGTGTAAAATCCTATGATTTGAGGCAGGACTTTGGCCTGTTCGCGGCGCAAATTGAGTTTTGACAGTTGTGTTTGCGTAGTAATTAAACGATAGTCAATAGTAGCTCGTGGATTAAAGGTAGAATCAGCGTAATCGCCTAATTTTATTTTGTTCTGGATATCGTCTAAAGTTGTTGTTAAAATCAAAGAGTCGCTGAAATCAATGCCTAATTGAAATTTTAACAGCCTGCGTGCAAGTAGTTCCTGTCGTTCGATGGTTTTTAGCTGGTTTTTTAGCTGGTAAACGACATAATTCATTTGTTCAGCCTGGGTTTTGTCTCCCATTCCTGCAGCAATGAGTTGTTGGGTTTGTTGTGCGAGTTTTACAGCGTTTTGGTAAGTCTGTTGCATGATTTTTTTGCTTTGTTCAGCAATAAGAACTAAAACATAGCTCTGTTCGATAGAAGCTTTAAGATTTATCTTGTTTTTGGTAAGTTTCTGTTCAGCAAGTTCTTTGAAAATTTGTGAAGCCTGGAGTCCAACGAAATATTGTCCGTCAAAGATTAGCTGGTTGACCTGGACACCCCATGCTCCGTTGTATTTTGACCCAAATTGTACCGGAATTTTATCGTTAGGATTTGGTGGAGGAGCAATTGGTTGTAGTCCAAAGTCGTGTACATTGACTTGATAAATTACAGGAGCCAGGAAGTTTGGCATAAGCTGTGTGGGAAGCGCAGCATATTGCTGGTATTTCACGTTGGCATTGACCTGCGGCAATCCCATAGCAGTTGTTTGCCATATTTGCCATTTAGCCTTTTGAATGTCTATTTTTCCATTGATTATTTGTGGGTTATGCTCTAATGCGTAGTTGATAGCCTGGTCTAAGCTGAAAGTGAAAATGCTGTCTTTCGTTGCAAAAGCTCCTTTTTGTGCCTGCAGAGGATATGCTGAAATTATGATTAATAGCGCTGAAATTATTGTTTTTAGTCGTTTCATTTTAAAAGATTTTTAAATTTTCAATGTATTGCCGTCCTTTGGCAGAGGTGATGCCATAAAGGTGATATTTGAGAATTTCCTTAAGTACTGTTTCGATTGAGTAATTCTCGACAAAAGGTTGATTAAGTTTTAAGGCTTCGTAACGGTTTATTTGTAGTTGAGCGATGATTTCAGAATTTAAGTCCTGTCGTATCAAACCCTGTTTTTTGCCCTGTTCAAGATTATCGATTATTGCTTGCTTGATTTGTTTATGGCTAAATTTTTTTACTTCTTCCAGTAAATCAGGGTATTGTCGCTCCAAATCGTGTATGACCATTGGCGGCTGGCGACGTTTTACGCTCAAAATCAGTTCATGGACCTTTATTGTTTTGTCGATTGAGTTAAGGTCTTTACGATTAAGAATTTGGTCAACTTGTTTTTTTGCACGGTCTAATTCGTAAAAAATGATTTCCCGTACAAGGTCTTTTTTGTCTTTGAAATGCTGGTAAATAGTCTTTTTAGAAATCCCTGCTTTGCGGGCTATTTCGTCCATTGTTACGTTTTTAAAACCATACTCGACGAATAGAGCTTTTGCTACGTTGATAATTGCTTGTCTTTTGTCGATATCCATTATTCGTAGATTTTTTCAGCAAAGTTATAAATTTTGGAAACTGTAGCAACTTTTTTGGTTTCTTTAGTTTCTTAAAAATGTTTAAAAGTTTTTCAGGTTTTGGTTAAATTTTTTTCTATGGTCAAAAAACAAAGCATGTACTTATGCCACGGATAATGGCGATTGATTATGGGCAGCGACGCACTGGGCTGGCTGTGACAGATAACTTAAAAATTATCGCAAGTCCTTTGGAAACAGTTGAGACACAGCAGTTAAAAGCTTTTTTAAAGAATTATTTTGCTTCAGAAAACGTCGAAAAGGTAATAATTGGCATGCCATACCGTGCTGACGGCTCATTGCCGCCTTTTGCGCAAGAGATTAAAGAGCTGGCTCGATGGATAAAAATTAATTTTTCGACAATTGAAGTGGAATTTGTCGATGAGCGGTACACTTCAAAATTGGCAAGACAAACGTTGCTCCAGGCTGGCGCTAAGAAAAAACAGCGCCAGCAGAAGCAGAATTTAGACAAAATAGCAGCTGCGATTATGCTGCAGGAATATCTGGGAAATATCTAAGAGTTTGAGATTTAGACGCTAACATTATATGTGCGAAGTGCGTCGTTGAGTGAGGTTTTAAGGTCGGTACTTGGTTTGCGTTTTCCAATTATCAATGCTACAGGTACATAATACTCGCCAGCTGGAAATTTTTTAGCTCTCATGCCAGGAATTACCACGCTGCGTTCTGGAACATAACCTTTGTATTCGACCGGTTCTGGCCCGGTTACGTCGATAATCCGTGTTGAAGCAGTTAAAACAACATTCGCACCTAAAACAGCTTCACGTCCTACCCTAACGCCTTCGACAATAATACATCTTGAGCCGATAAATGCGCCGTCTTCGATTATCACTGGAGCAGCTTGCACAGGCTCTAATACCCCGCCAATGCCTACTCCGCCGCTGAGGTGGACGTTTTTCCCGATTTGAGCGCACGACCCTACAGTTGCCCAGGTGTCTATCATGCTGCCGCTATCTACGTAAGCACCAATATTAACATACGATGGCATCATAATCACGTCGGGTGCAATATACGCTCCATAACGGGCTACTGCATGAGGAACAACTCTTACTTTTAGCTGGTCGTATCCGTGTTTTAATGGGATTTTATCGTGAAACTCCAGCTCCCCTGCGAACATCTTTTTCATGGGCTGGATTGGAAAGTAAAGAATAACCGCTTTTTTTACCCAATCATTGACTTTCCAACCATCGTCTGTGGGTTCGGCTACCCGTAATTTCCCCTTGTCTAAAAGTTCAATTACCTGACGGATTGCCTGTTGTACTTCTTTGTCTTTTAAAAGGTTACGCTCGTCCCAGGCTTGTTCGATTAATTGTCTAATTTCTTGATAGTGCATGTTTTTAAGTTTTAGATTTTTGCGGAAAAATTATTGACCACAAAATGCTAATGCTCAAAATCGATAAAATTATAATCAACGAATAAATGTTGTTAAAGCCGATTTTCTCCAACCAATGCGAAAATAATAATTTTATGCCAATGAAAATGAGCAAGATACTAACACCATATTCCAGGGCGTAAAATTTGTCAAAAATTTCTGCAAGCAAGAAAAATAAAGCTCTCAAGCCTAAAATAGCAAAAATATTGGAGAAAAATACAATATACGGGTCTAAGGTTATCGAGAAAATGGCTGGTATTGAGTCAAATGCAAAAATAATGTCCGAAATTTCTATAAAAACCAGCACTAAAAATAATGGAGTTGCGAACCAGAGTTTTTCACGGTTTCTTATAAAAAAATGTTCACCAACAAATCGCGGAAATATGCGAAAATGCCTGGATAGAAATTTAACTACCGGGTGATCTTGCGGATCAGAATTTTCTTCTTCGCCACTGATAAGCAGTTTTGAGCCAGAATAAAGTAAAAATGCCCCAAACAAATACAATAGCCATCGAAATTTTAAAATTAAAGCTGCTCCGACAAAGATAAATAACGTACGCAAAACAATAGCACCTAAAATTCCCCAGAAAAGTACACGTTTGAAGTGAATTTTTTTGACATTAAAACTATTGAAAATCAAAAGCATAACAAAAAGATTGTCCAGAGACAAAGTTTTTTCCAGAATATAGCCAGTGATGTAATTAATAGTCATGTCTTTGCGAAAATTCTTAATGCTCGCTTGATAATCATTTGGCTCAATTTGCGTGTTATAATCATAAGTTTTTATGACTTTTTTAAGCTCCTGGATGTTCTCAATGCCGTGAATTTGCTCACCATGTAAATAAATAAAACAAGCAAAACTAAAAGCAAGCAAAATCCATAGAATTGTCCAGCTAAGTGCTTCCTTTAAACTAACTTTATGGCTGTGCCGGTCGAAAACCATCAGGTCGACGAGCAAAATTGCTGTTATGACTGCAACGAAAACCGTATAAAATATTATTTCGTGGGCCTTCATGTGAAATTCGGTTAATTTCTAACAAAATGGCTGCAAAATTAGTATATTTGTGTAAAGTTTAAAACACTACTTTTATGCCAAATATTTTCGAAAATTGGTTAGTCAAGATACATAATAATTTGGAAATCAATAAAGAAAAAATTAGTTCCAAGGACTTCGTGTTTTTCAATGTTGATATGATTGAAAAGGCTGCTAAGCAAACTGTTAAATTTTTAAAAACATGTCAGACCTGCCAGCAGAATAAAGAAGAACTTTTAGCCTTGAGTACTGAATTTCCTGAGTTGTTGGAAACCATTGGTGGTCGTAGAAAGTTTACAAACCGGTTAGATAAAGTCCTAAAGCATCTGCGTAAAGAGCATGGAATTTATCCAAAAGG
>WFZV01000240.1 GCA_015489395.1 Bacteroidales bacterium | reverse complement strand
TTGGGACTTATTTTGTTAACTTATTTTAACACTAAAATGTTTTTACTGCGGAAATTGCATTGTAATTCCCAGTCCAAACACCTCCATTAACTGCAAACGTGGACCTTTTCGCCCTGTCCGCGGGTCTTCGATTTTTATATCATCGTCATAAATAGCCTGTGTTTGAATATTGAACGTCAAGAAGTTGGTGATTTTATATGCTAAAAATCCATTGAAATTAACATCGATATTCTGTGGGTTATGCAAATAATTTGAATACAAATCAAGTGCTGCAGAGACATTTACGTTTTTAACAACCTCTTTTTTAAAGTTTATTTTAGCATAAGCACCAAACTCATAACGAATCTTTTTTCCAGGTTCAAGACCATAAACACCTTGCGGATACAAATCCGGGTCAGTTACCACAGTTACCTTACCAGAAACAGGAGAAAAATAAACCTGTAAAGCTTTGCTCTGTCTGTAATCAAGACCTACAGAAAAAACAAAATACCCTGGCGACAAGAAATTAGAAGTCTTTATTTTAGTCGTGTCATTGACGTAATTGTATCCCGGCGAAAACTGTGTTTTGAAATTAAACAACACAGTATAATAGAACTTATCAAAAGCCTTTAACCCATATTGCGAATTAAACTCAATCTTATCGTCAGTCTTTTTAAAAGGCTGTTCTTGCTGCTTAATCAAACCATAACCTAAATACAATGAATTGGTCCAACTACTATTACCAGCCTTATAATTCAAATGAATCTTCGAAAAACCATTGATTGCCAGAGCATTTTGACCGCCTGCAACCCAATGCTGGAAAGACGATTGGGCAATTGTTAAACTACTAAAAGTACCAAAATCCCACTTTTTGGTCGAATCTTTTTTTGCTTGCTGGGAAAAACCTGTAAAGCTTAGCAAGACAAGCAATAAACTTGAAATTAAGAATTTTTTCATTGTCGTAATTTGTTTAAATTTGTAAAAACAAGTTTACAAAAAACTATTAATCTTTCAAAATGATAATCATCTTTTCAGCTCTATCCATTAGTCTAATTATCATGATATTACTGTATGTAAGCGAAAGAAAACAAAACAAAATTTTAACACAAAAATTACAAGAACTTCAAACACAAAACGCCGTTTTGCAACAAAAAGCTAAACTCTCCGACGAACTTAAACAAATACTTGATGGTCAAATAGTTCATTATCTTTCTTCCACAAATCAACAAATACTTAGTCAAGCAAAAAACCAGATACAAGACGAACTGTTTAAACATCAAGCTAATCTGGAAAAGATTATTACACCTTTCAAACAAATTATTGATAAATACGACCAGGCCGTCAAAACTTACTTTGAAAAATCAACCGGTAAATTCGGAAACCTCGACAAAGCCTTAGAACAACTCCAAAAAACCAACCAACTCCTACAAAAAGAAACTGCTAATCTGGTGAATATCTTTAAAAACTCACAACAGCGCGGTAAATGGGGCGAACTACAATTCCAGCAACTATTAGAAACCGCTGGATTTAAGAAAAACATCCACTACGTTACCCAATTTACCACAAAAGACAAACTTCGCCCTGATTTTATAATCAAACTACCTGACAACAAAAACCTTATCATTGACGTTAAAACACCTATCGAAGACTATTTCAAATACATTGAAACTGACGATCCCAACCTCAAAAAACAATACGCCCGGGCATTTGTCGATAAATTACGAAAAATGACTAATGACCTGGCTAAAAAAGATTATCACAGACAAATCCCTAACAGCTTTGATTTTATCGTCCTTTACATTCCGCTGGAAGCAGCTTTCGCTTTTGCCATTAACTATGACTTTAACCTTTATTCGCAAGCACTTGATAAAAAAATACTCATAGCATCGCCTACCACGTTTATGCCTATTTTACAAATTATCAATCTGCTCTGGGAACGCTATCAAACACAACAAAACGCTGCTACTATAATTGAACTGGCTAAAAAGCTACATGACCGTTACAACATACTTGTCAATCATATAAACGACCTGGGTAAAAGCCTGGACAAATCTGTAGCTTCCTTCAACAACTTCGTTAATTCATGGAAAAGTAGATTTGAACCAACTATTCGCGACATTGGAAAGCTCTCGACTCAAAATCAAAATTTAACCGATATAAAATCAATCGATTCTAAACCACAAAACTCTAATTTTTAAATCTTTTTCACAGCTAAATCTTACCTTTATGCGTTTATTTCATGGTTAAATCTAAAAAATCGTTACAATGAAATTGCTTAAAGTCATCATCCTCATCATAACTCCGTTTATCTTACTGGCTCAAACCGATCCTGCTGCCAAACCTGATACAATCTTTTTCAAATACTCTAATGGACGTATTAAGCGTAAAGGTGTGATGATCGAAGGCAAAAAACAGGGCATCTGGAAATATTACGACAAAGCTGGATGGCTCGCACAAGAAGTTGAATTTAAAAACGATAAGGTCTGGGGACGGGTGACTTATTTTTATCCAAACGGCAAAAAGAAAAACCAGGGCTATATCTACGGCAACATCCGGCAGGGTATGTACCAGGAATGGTACCCAAACGGACAACTGGCTTTAGTCGGATACTTTAAAAACGACAAACGCGACAGTACCTGGATTTACTATTTTTACAACGGACAAATATCTAAAATAGAACAATGTCACCTCGACACCTGCAAAGTACAAATGGCATTCTCACCGCAGGGCGACACTCTCGTCAAAAACGGCACAGGAAAATTCATAGACTATTACGATAATGGTAAAATTTTTCAAAAAGGCTATTACAAAAACGGACTCAAAGATTCACTGTGGATTGAGTACTTCCCCACAGGCGAACAACGCGAAATAGGTTATTTCGATAACGGTCTGAAAACAGGCAAATGGCTTACTTTTTACCGCAACGGCAACCTCCATACTGTCATCAACTATCTCAACGGCCAGTACAAAATTTATTCAAAATCAGGCAAACTATTAGCATCTGGTTTCATGAAAAACGGAAAACGCGACAGCCTCTGGACTTTTTATTACGAAAACGGAAAACCTTACTGGATTGGCTCTTTTAAAAACGGACTGGAAAATGGTACACACCGCCGTTTCTACAAAAACGGGCAATTAGAATCAATGATGACTTTCGTCAATGGCAAAAAACAGGGTTATGCTGTCTGGTACGACTCCGTTGGACATAAAGTACAGGAAGGCTACTTTAAAAACGATTTGCAAGATAGCCTCTGGACTTACTATCAAATCGACGGAAAATTAGGCAACCGTGGGTACTATTGCAAAGGCAAAATGTGTGGAAAATGGACCTGGTGGTACCCTACTGGACAGGTCTGGAAAATTGGCTATTACAAAGACGATAAACGAAACGGAAAATGGACTGTTTACTTCGAAAACGGACAAATTTACTACACCGGCAATTATGTTAACGGCAAAGAAGAAGGCGAATGGCGTAGATACTACCAGGACGGAAAAATCGAAACTATCGGACACTTCAAAAACGGCAAAATGAACGGCCTATGGCAAATGTGGTACCCAAACGGCCATATTCGAGAAATTCTACACTACAAAGACGACGTATATAACGGACTTTGCCAATATTTCAACGAACAAGGATTACCTACTCTCGCTGTTACCTACGAAAACGGAAAACGAAATGGATATTACGCCAAATACGACCAATACGGCAACAAAATCATACAGGGTTATTACGCCAACGACAAGAAAAATGGCAAATGGACTTACTTTGACCCTACTGGCAAAAAAATCTCAGAAGAATTTTACAAAAACGGAATCCCTACTGGAACTTGGCGCGAATGGTACCCTAACGGCAGGCTACGCCTGGTCAAAAATTACAATGACAAAGGCTACTTAAACGGCGTTTTAGCTAAATACGACAAAAACGGCAGGTTAGTATTCAAAGCTCTTTACAAAAACGGTCGCATGGTTAAACGCCTGGACATTTTACAAAATACTTCCCCGCGATAATTTAATTTCTGCCCAAAAAATCATAAATTTGATTAAAACCCATCAAACTCCGGACATGCAAGTCAAAACTTTAGAAATTAAACTGCACGAGCTTAAATGCTCTAATTGCGGCGCTACCCTCAAATACCACCCTGGCCAGCAATCTGTTATTTGCCCTTACTGCGGAACTGAAAACAAAATAACTTTTAGCGACGAACAATATCAAAAAGCCTGGGAAGAAAAAGACTTTGAACTATACCTGCAAAAAGCTGCCCAGGAAAACGTCGATACAGAAGAAAAAATGTTCATTAAATGCCCTGGCTGCGGCGCACAAATCCAGGTTTCTGACAAAACTATTTCTACCCAATGTCCTTATTGCGGTACCCAACTGGTCCTGGAACAATCCCAAATACAACGGGTGATTAAACCTCAAGCCGTTATCCCGTTTAATCTCGATAAAAAACAGGCTAAACAAGCTTTCCTTAAATGGGCTAAATCCCGTTGGCTCGCTCCTGCAAGATTCAAAAAATACATTACAGCACCATCAAAACTCCACGGCCTTTACATACCCTACTGGACTTTCGACGCTGACACTGTTACTGACTATACAGGTGAGCGCGGCGATTATTATTATGTCACTGTCACTTACACAAATAGCCAGGGCGAAACCGAAACCCGCGAAGAACAAAGAATCCGCTGGACACCTGTCTCTGGGACTGTACGAGTAAAATTCGACGATATTTTAGTCAGTGGTAAAATAGACAACAAACTGCCTAAAAAAGTAAGCTCCTGGAATCTTAAAGACTTGCAGCCATACGACCCTGCCCTACTCGCTGGCTTTGAAAGCGAAGCATATACTGTTACACTACCGCAAGCTTTCAATTACGCAAAAAACATCATGAAACGCGAAATACGTCAGGCTATTTACAGGGATATTGGCGGCGACCAGCAGAGAATTCACTCGATGAAAACTTATTACTACGACGTTACGTTCAAGCATATTTTGCTGCCCGCATACCTCAGTACATTTCGATACAAAAATAAAATCTACCCTGTCGCTATTAACGGACAGACTGGTAAAGTGGCTGGAAAATACCCTGTCAGCGTCGGAAAAGTAATTTTACTGGTTTTATTGGCTTTAATCTTAATCGGATTAATCGTACTATTTTTCGGATACAACGGAGATGTCAACCAGATGTGGCACAGCATTTTCGGATTCGTGAATTTACTCCCAGATATACACGCGCTTTACCCGGTTTGACACACTGGTTAGTACTTCGTAAGGAATTGTGTCCAGCCATTTAGCGACTTGCTCAATACTGGGATTTTCGCCAAAAATTATGACTTCGTCGTTTTCTGCAACGCCTTCAATGTCAGTTACATCAATCATTGTCATATCCATATTGACATTTCCCACGATAGGTACCAATTTTCCGCGAACATTGACTAAGCCGCGGCCGCGGCTTAGTCGTCGATTCAGACCATCGGCATATCCGATCGGAATTATGGCTATTTTACTGTCACGTTTTACAAACTCGGCTCTGCTGTAGCCAATACTTTCGCCATCTTTAACCTGCCGGATTTGCGAAATACGCGTTTTTAGTGTGCCGATTGGCTTTAAATTCGTACCTTTCAAAGCACTTATGCCATACAAACCGATTCCCAGACGAACCATATCCATTTGCGCCCATGTAAAACGCTCTATACCAGCACTATTTAAAATGTGAGCTATAACTCCACGGCCAAATGCAGATTTAAATTTTTCGCTTATTTTCTGGAACTCAGCGATTTGTTTTTCAGTGAATTCGTCAAACTCCTGGTCAGGACTGCCCGCAAGATGTGAAAAAACACTTCGCACAAGTAATGTTCCCTGCATCTGCTTTAAACGCTCAATTACTGCATCAACCTGGTCAGGGTTAAACCCCAGTCGATTCATGCCTGTATTGAATTTTATATGCACAGGCAGTGGATAATGGATTTTTCCTTTAACCGCCCGGTAAAAAGCTTCTAACATACGAAAACTGTAAATCTCAGGCTCTAAATTGTACTCCGGAAACAGCTCAAAGTTATCGCTATCAGGATTCATCACAATAATTGGCAGTTTTATCCCTGCTTCGCGCAATTCCACTCCTTCGTCAGCAATCGCCACCCCAAGGTAATCGACCTTTTCTGCCTGCAAAAGACTGGCTATTTCGTACGAGCCACTGCCATAAGAAAAAGCTTTGACCATCACCATGATTTTAGTCCGCTCATCTAACTTGCTCCGAAAATAATTTAAGTTATGTTGGAGTGCGTTCAGGTTAATTTCAAACACAGTCCTGTGGCTCTTTTGTTGTAAAGCCCTCGAAATCCGTTCAAACCTGAATCGTCTCGCCCCTTTGATTAAAATTACTTCATCGTGAAAATTCAATGTATGTAAGTGTCGTAGCAACTCGTCTGTGTTGTTGAAAAACTCTGAATTTATACTGTCAAAAACCTGTGCATTTTTAAATATTTGCTCGCCAACGCCTACAAAACGGCTGATTTTGGCCTGCTTTAAAAACTTCGCAACAGACGTGTAAAGCTCAGATTGCCCCTGTCCGTTTTGATGATTTGCAGCGATTTGCTCAAAATCAGATAAAATCACTGTTTTCGCCCTGTCCCCGGATTGTTGAATCAGGTAATCAAGCGCTATTCGAAAGCTCGTCAGGTCGCAGTTGTATGTGTCATTGATTATCACAGTGTTGTTAATTCCCCGGATTTGTTGAAGACGCATCTCAATTTGCGGTAACTGACTAAAATCCAGCTGATTTACTCGCTCCACACCAATCACGTCAGAAAGCACCAAAAGAACGGTTAATGCATTGTAAATCGACGCCTGGTCTGTGAAATTTATTTTTTTAAATATTTTTTGTCCCAAAATTCTCAGGTTTAAATGTGTAAAACCGTTTTTTATGGTTAAATCCTCTACATAAAGCGGCGCTTGACTATCGCTAAAACTCCAGAACAAAAGTTGACGATTTTTAAATGTTTGTTTTATTGTATGAAAAACCAATTTTTGTTGGTCATTGAAAAAAATCTTTGAACTATGCTCAAAAAGCAACAATTTTTCGTTAAGCTTTTCCTCCAGCGACTTAAAATTACTCTGGTGTGCATCGCCAAGATTGGTAAATACGCCAATCGATGGACGGATAATCGACTCTAACTTCGACATTTCGCCTGGACGGGATATCCCTGCCTCAAAAATAGCTATTTCATGCTCTTTGTCCATCTCCCAGACCGACAATGGTACCCCAATTTGCGAATTAAAACTTTTTGGACTGCTAACTACGTTTAAAAACTTCGACAAATACCCTGACAACCAGTCTTTTACAATCGTTTTCCCATTACTTCCGGTAATACCAATAACTGGAATGTTGAACTGCCGACGATGGTATCTTGCCAATCGTTGTAAAGCCTCAAGACTATCGCCGACAACCAGATAATTGCCCGCTGGACGGTCTTTTGGCAAATATTCTACAACATAATTGCTACAACCTTTTGAGTGTATTTCTGCCAAAAATTTATGTCCATCACGCTTTCCTCTTATAGCAAAAAACAGGCTATCTGCCGATGGCACCACCCTGCGACTATCATATAGCAAAAATTCAATTTTCTGCTCTTTATCGCCAATCAACTGTCCACCAGTTATTTGCGCAATTTGACCTAAACTGTAAATCATAGCTGATTTTTAAATCATTTAAAACGAATTTAAACAAAAACGTCTTTTTCGAAAAACATGCTAAAATATTGACACAAGCTCCAATAACCCACGAAATTTTTTATATTTGTATAAAACCGTTAAACCTTTACAAAAATGAAAGCCAAAAACATATTTCTAATCCTGATATCGATTCTCATTATCCTGCCAGCCTGCCATAAAACATCCAACAAGGCATCCAACGAAAAAAAGCCATACGACACCAAAAACCGGGTTTTTGCTTACAAACCCAATAGCGGCGGAAACGCCGGCGAAGTCGAAATCGTTATTCCCAAAAAACTCTGGAACGGTCCTGTAGGCGATACTATTTTTAGTATTCTCACACAACCATTTCCCGGCTTACCTCAAGTTGAAGCTTTTTACAAACCTCTGCAAATCGAGCCACAAAACTTTCAAAACATTTACAAAGAACACCGTAACATTATTTTCGTCAAAATCGGAAAACAATTCAAACGCGGCTGGATGATTCAACACGACATCTGGGCTGCTAACCAGTTGGTAATCACTTACCAGGCACCTGACCAGCAGCAGTTTATCCAGCTATTTACAAAAACCAGCAAACGACTTTTAGATACACTCTACCTGGCAGATTTACACCGATACCAGGCAGCTTACGAAGACTATCTCAATAAGCCGCTTGTTCATGAATTAGAAAAACTCTACCATATTAGCCTCGTTGTTCCAAATACTTTCACATTAGACGTTAAAAAGAAAAATTTTGCCTGGCTATCACGTGAAACCGCTAAAACTGGACAGGAAATTATCATTTACTTTACTCCATACAAATCCACACACGATTTTGACCTTAAAAACATCATTCGACGCCGTGACTCTGTAGCCCGACTCAACGTACCTGGTCCTGATAAAGGCACTTACATGCAAACCGAACCTCTTTACCCTCCACAATACGAAAAAACATACATAAACGGCTACTTTGCCGTTGTAGTCCGCGGACTGTGGAAAACTCATGGCGCTTTTATGGGCGGACCTTTTGTCAACATATCTGTTTTAGACCAAAAAAGAAACCGGATAATCACTCTGGACGGATTTGTTTACGCAGGAAAACAAAACAAAAAACTATACCTGTGGCAAGTCGAAGCAATCCTGCGAAGCATACATATCACAGATTAACCCAAATTCTGCGATAGCTCACGAAATCTCTAAAAAATCCCTAATTCTGTCAGGGAAAACGAACTAAAAACTAACTCGACGACCTAAGCTTAAAAACTTCACTTACCCGGAGCTAAAATCGTCTCTAAATACTGCAAAATCTCATCGATTGTCTGCACAGGGATTAGTAAATCCCTGTGCCTCTGGTCTAATTTCTCACCAGCTAAACGCTCAGCCCAACCTCCAAAAGCTGTCACACAAAGCACTTTTTTGCCCATTTGCCAGGCTGCTGCTATTTCCGACAAAGTACCTGAACCTCCTGAAATCGCTATTAAAACAGCAGCGCTCCGCACAACCAAAAAATTTCGCATAATTCCCATGCCCGTTGGTATTACAATATCGCAATAAGGATTGGCGAATCTGGCATCTTCTTGCGGTATTAAGCACACCACATCGACACCCGCCTGAGCTGTGACGGATTTTACCCCTTTCGCCGTTGCTTCCATTATCCCGCCCAGGCCTCCACAAACTATTTTATACCCTGCCCGTCCTAAAGCCTGGCCAAGTTTATACGCAAATTCAAGTTCACCTGTCGAATTCAATGTTTGCGCACCACTACCAATAATTCCGACTAACTGTTCCATTTTCGTAGTTTTTCTGTTTAAATCTTGCTTAATGTTACGTTTAACCAGTGATAAAGCGGACCTCGTCCAACTTTTTGATACCGTGGAGAAACGAGGCTATTTACTGGTTTACCTGTCAAATCATTGATATTGCGCGGATACCACAGCATTTTTTCTGGCACAATATCAGAAATTTTCGCCTTCATCAGAATCTTCCCCTGTTCATTTTCTAACTTGACTGTTTGTCCTTCTTTTATGTTTAAATCTTCGGCATCATTTTGATTTATAAAGACGATCGGCTCTGGCTCACCGAAAACTTCCCAGAACTGCGAATTTGTATATTGATTTACTGCAGTACTCAAGACTGAGAATTGATTTTCGTTTAACTCAGGCAATGGCGGCTGCTCTGGTAATGGCGAAATGCCCATTGACAAAGCCTTTTCGCTGTAAAGCTCTATTTTTCCGCTTTCAGTAGGATACCAATCTCTGGGTTTGGTACGCAATTGCCGCGCCTGCGATGTCAAAACCAGTCCCCGACCATCGATAAAACTATCTTTCATCGCTATTTGCAATGCTTCAACAGGGTCCTGATACAACCACGGGTCCGTTAAATTCAACCTTTTCGCCAGCTCACGCATTATCCAGACTTCATTTCGACTGTCAAACATTGGCTCTATTGCTGGTTTTGAATATTGAGTAAAACAATGCCCCCATGACACGATTACATCCTGTTTCTCGACAAAAGTTGTCGCTGGCAGAACAACGTCTGCCAGTTGTGCCGTCCGCGACCAATGCGTATCTACTGCCGCAAGGAAAACATTATGTTCTTTTTTGCCTTCGATAAAATCTGCTGCATCCGGCAAAGTTTGCGCTGGATTCATCGACGAAACAAAAATCATTTTAAACCGCCCCTGCTTAACCAAATTTGCTGTTGCGACCTGCGGTATAATATTTTTCGTTTTATGAAACTTCGCACCTGTAATATAATTATAATCAATGTGATACGACTGACCATTGCTGTAGAAAAATCCCCGATGGTAGCCTAAAACCGTCGGAATAAAAGCTATTGCCCGGATATGCTCCCAGCCATAATCTTTTTTCTGTAATGCCACGCCTATCATGGTTGCCGAGGGTCTAAATTTGATGTAATAATCGACCAAATCCTCTAATTCTCTGCGTTTTACATTTGTAAATGCAGCTGTTTTGTCCAATGTCCACTGCTTTGCTGCTTCTCTTAATTTTTCTGCGCCGAGGGTATATTTTTCTAAAAAAGCAGCGTCATTCGCACCTTTCGCGAATATCTGATTTATCACAAACAAAGCCAACGCTGCATCTGTACCGAACTTAGGACGAACCCAAAAATTAGAATTTTTGGCTGTGGCTGTTTTCAATGGGTCGATTGTTATTATTTTAGCTCCATTTTTCCGTGCCTCTAATGCTTTTGCCCAGATATGCGGCGCTGTCACTGCAGCATTAAAACCCCAAAAAACAATTAATTTCTGGTCAAGCAAGTCAATAGGTCTAATACCGTGACTTTCACCAAAATGCGTCTTCAAAATCGTATGTCCTGTGGTTGTACAAATAGCCATGTCGGTTAGTGTAGCATCTATCCGGTGCCACAAACGATGCACAAATTGATTGTGAATCAAGCCAGCATTTCCATCGTAAGTCAAATAAAGAATTGACTGCGGGCCAAAATCTTTAATTATTCGCTTAATTCTCTGAGCCACAAAAACTAAAGCTTCATCCCAGGATACTTCAACCAACTTTCCATTCCTGCGAATATGTGGTCGTTTTATACGATTTGTTAAAATTCGCTTTACTTCACGGTTACCACGCGGACATAAAAAGCCGCTGGTTATGGGATGCTCTTTATCCCCACGAATAATTAATTTTCCTCCACGATTTAATACTTCCATCGAACAGGAATCATAACAATCTCTGGCACAAACTGTTTTTGCCATAAACTTAAATTTTTTAGCCTCAATGTGAAATTAAAACCTTTGATACGAAAATTATTAATATCTTTACATCAAAACATTTAAGCACTAAATTATGAAAAAACTACTTTTTTTGGTGCTGAGCATTTTACCTTTACTTAACTATGCCCAGGACTTTAACCAAATAATGCGACAAGCCCAGCAAGCTTTTGATAAAGGACAAATACAAAAAGCTAAAAATCTTTACATAAAAGCAACCTACTTAAAACAATCGCCTAAAGCCTATCTGGGTGCCGGCAATTGTTATCTGATACTCAAGCAAGGCGATAGCGCCCTTTTGTACCTCAAAAAAGCTTTTCTTTTAGACCCAAAAAACCCGGAAATAAATTTCAAATTAGGCCTAACTTATTTCACAAGCAAAGCTGACCCACAAACAGCTTTAACATACTTCAAACGAGCTAAACAATTGGCACCCGACAGCTCAAACTATGCACTTTACGTAGCCCTAACATACCAGGCGCAGGGTAACCTGGAACAAGCCTTTGAAATCTACCAAAAAATAATGAAAACCGACACTGCCAATCCATATCCCTATTACTTCCTATCCGAATACATGTACGAATTAGACTCTTTAGCCTCTGCTTACAGCTTGATTAACAAGGCTATTGCTAAAAACCCAAAAAACTACAACTTTTACCTGCTCAAAGGCTCCATCGAATTCAAAGCACATCTTTACGAAAATGCTTTAGAATCAGCAGAAAAAGGCCTCAAATTCAATCCCAACTCCAAAAAACTTTTAATGCTTAAAGCCCAGGCACTTTACCAGTTACAACGCTATTCTGAAGCTATCCCTATTCTGGAAAAACTGCTTGTCAAAAACATGGACGATTTAAACATTTACTTTTACCTGGGCTGGTCTTACTATTACACAGGACAATATAACAAAGCTATCGACATTGCTACTGACGCTCTGAAAAAGAGCAAAAAACTCCCGGAATTTTACCAGCTTCTGGCATACTCTTACATAAAAATTGGTGATTACACTAAAGCCCAAAAAGCTGCTGACAAAATCCTGCAAATCCAACCTTCACAAATAGCTTACAACCTCAAAATCACTGCAGCATTGCTGGCACGAACCCCTAAAAACGTGCTTACAGCAGACCATAAATTCGCAAAACTCAACGCTTTAAACCTCGATTTTATAAAAACACAACTCAAAGACCCTAAAAGCAATTACTATTTTCCAAAACTCTTCGAAAAATTCAATAAAAACCCCGACCGTTTATCCTTAGACCAGTACTTTATGGTCTATCTAGGTTATGCTTTGAACCATAAAATCAACCGGGTAAACCCACAAAATTACATTTCACTTTACAGCCAGCATAAATACCAGGCTTGCATTTCTGCAGCCCGCAACGCAATAAAACAATATCCTTTCGATCAACCTGCTTATCTCTACCTGGCATTATCCTACAAAAACATCGAAGACTACCAGAATTTTTTGAAATATCTGACTGTTTATCAAGGCATTCTTAAAGCTATTGCAAGCTCAGGCGACGGCATGACCGAGATTTCGCCTTTCATCATCACGAACAAAGACGATATCTATTACGTTTTATCTTATGCTGTGGCTGATCCTAAACGCGCCCTCAGTTTTGGCATGAAATCGTATTTAAAGAACGGACAGGAATATTACAAAGTCACAATGCAGCTTCGTCCAAAACTGCAAGATGTGATTTATTTTTTGATTTTTAGATAGAAAAAGCTGCCCTATTTAGCAGGACAGCTCTGATCAAACCTAAGGCTATGAGAAAGTTAATGTTATTGGTGGTGCTTCCAGATAAACTCGTCAGATTGATTTGACGATTCGACTATAAATTTGTCGTCTGCCTGGCCGTCGCCATAGTTAATGACTTGCTGTTTGTTGGCTAAAATCATTACTTCGGTTCCAGTTACTGGTAAAAAGTTCGATTTGCTAAAGTCGTAAATCAATTCATGACCAACGACAATAAAACTTTTACCTTTTCGGCTTATGCCTTTTTCTTTAAACGAAAGTGTGAAACGATCATCATTCGGAAATAATGTATAAAAACCATTTAGGTAAGCCCCATGAATATTCGAGCTAAAACTAAATTTCGTATTATCGTTAAATTTTAAGCTTAAATTATCGACAATCAGCTGGAATTGTGGATTTTGATGATCATCAAAACCTGTAAATTGGACATTTATTTTACCATTTACACGTACGTTGTCATAGATAAAATCTTTCAAAACGATTTGTAATTTTGCGTTATAAAGTCCTAACTTCCAACCCTTTTGCCATTTGTAAATTATTTCACCGTTACGTTTTATTCCGTTTTGTATATCAGAAATAAAATCAACTGTTGTGATAAACCGTCTCTGGCTTTTTGACCAGTACGTATTTATTTCGATTGAATTTGAAAAAGAAGATTTATCGAATTCAAAATTATTGTCGGCATATTGCATGGCAGATGTAAAAACTTCACCCACTATGCGGTCTGCTAAAATCTGCGATTGAATAAACCGCAAATCCGGCGAAAACTGCTTTTGGCAGGCAGAAAATACACTAATCAATGCTAAAACTGCAACAAAAAACGTTATTTTGATCGATAATTTCATGATTTTGAATCGTTTTTACTTTTTTCGTTCTTACTTTTATAACGCTTATTATAAGCAAAACGTAACGAAAAAAGGGGCGCAAATGTGAATTTGCGCCCCTCAACTTTCTGATTATGTAAATTTTCTATGTCAATCTAATAAACCATAATCAATTCTATCGCGACAACCAAAGTTAAAGTTCAAACCAAACATAAAGTTGACTACCTGCGTATTTTTAACCCAATCCGTAGCAGAATTCTCTGAAGGTGGCGTATTACGATTAGTAAAATAACTTATACCAAAATTAGGCAGCGAAATATTATCCATCATGAAGTACAGCTGTGCGCCAAACAGGTTAAAGGCAAATCCTGCTCCAATATTCTTACGACTATTAGGATACCACGAATAATCCAGAGCAAACGACCAGCCATATCCAGGATTCAAGTACGCACCCAGAGTATAAACATTGTACCAAACATTGCCATATTTCGTTCCGTGATAATTAAAGCCCAAAGTCAAATAATTCACAGGCTTAACCCCCAGACCAAAATTAAGCGTTTTATATGTACCTGTTACGTATGGACCCTCCTTAAATTTCGGATTAATTTGACTCTTAATCGTGTCTAACAAAGCCTTAGTCTTGGTCGTATCAAAAACATCCATGCCATTAAACGTTACGCTATCAAGATTAGCGAACAATTCTTTGGCATTTTCACGCCATTTGATATAACCCAAATTCGTAATACTTGCCGAAATCTCTACCTGCTTAATTGGCTGGTAAACCAATCCAAAATCAAACGAAAGTCCATGATTCCTCGATTTCAGAATATTAAAAACCGAATCATTAAAAGTAAAACTATAACGACCTGTTGAAAGAAAAATACTTTGCGGAAAATCTGGATAACTAACATTAAAATCATAACTACCAACCAATGTTACGGGATAATTGTTATTATATGCAGTATCGAAGTTTGCAACTAAATTAAACTTGTTTGTTCTGGCATTTAAATATCCATGATTAAACTTTATCGTTGCGCCAACTTTCAAATTCCTTAGCAATTGATATGCAATAGTTATACTCTTTTGCGTATAAAGCATGTAATTCACCGAAAGGTCAGACAAATCTATCGTAGAATACTGCCCTGTATTACCATGAGCTAAAAAATCAATAATTCCCCGCGGATAACCGAAATATCCCTGACTTCTTATCGAATAATCAAAGTGAAAATACCAATATCTGTATCTAAAACCAAAGTTTAACAGCGACCAACGCGTATCCATTATAAACGAATTATTCTTGTCTGCCAAGCTCTGGTCTATTTTATCTAAATCAATGTAATACTTTTGCTTATTTTGATCGTAAGAGAACAAATTTGCAAATCTCAAAGAATTGGTATATAAACCATTATACAATGTCAAGCCAGGAAAAGCAAACGAAAAACTACAGTCACTCATTCTTGCCGGATTAGTATAAATAGTCTGCCGTAAATTTGTCATAAAATACAACGTCGAAGGCTGAGCTTTTGCTAATGTTATTATGCCCAGAAATGTAATAAGAGTTAATATTGCACGTCTCATTTTGATTTACTTTTAAAAAGTTTGAAGTTTAAAATTCATAAATTATTGATTATGATTTAAAAGGCTATCATTTGTTGCCACTGTAGCATCATATACGGTCTTTAAACCTAACCTGATTTTAAGCTTGTTATTCGCATAAATTCTAACGACCTGTCCCTGGTCTGAGTGATAAGTATTAAATTTACCAACGATAATCAACTTTGGAATACTACCTGGATGGTTTACATTATAATCTCTGAGATGCTCAAGTAAATATTGCGGCAAAAGCAAATGCGAAATAGTCTGTACAACTTTATCAGGATTTCCAACGCTATCAACCTCAGCTGGTAAAAACTTAAATGCAGCACTTGCAACAACTGTCTTCGTGCCAATAACCAATGTAACAGTATCATTGACAAGGTCTGGAGTACCGGCGGGAACGACTCCGATTGTGTCAGTAACAGTTTCATTAGTCAAAATGAGATATAATCTACCACCAAGCGGAATACCATTATCAATTATAGCTTTCAGATCAGCCGAAAGAGAATCAATCTCCTGCAACATTGCCAAACTATACTTAAACTGAGCTGTATCTATGATTGTTACATCATGCGCATAAAATACCAAAGGCAAATCAACCAATGTACTTAAAACAACCTGTTGATCTGGATTTAAGTCATAGTTAAGTGTCTGTGAAGGGATATAAATCTGAAAACCTAATTTTATAAAATCAGGCAATATTGACAAAGCACTCGGAAAATCATGGAAATTAGCAGTATCTATCAAACTTTCTACATAAGAATGAGACTGGTCAGTAGCGTGAGTAACAGGCACGTCAATGTTTGCGGTATAAGAACCAGTATTTCCTGTAACCGAGTTTCTTACATCAACTCTACGTATCTGTATTACGAAATCCAGAACAATGTTGTTATCGACATATAAATGGATCTTTGGATCGAAAAAGTAAAATATACCAGGAATATTTTTGGGTGAAGGAAACTTAAATTCTTCTGTCTCAAATCCAGGAATTGTTGCTTCCAGGATAGGTGTTCCAGCGTCGACATGTGTTGAATAGCCAATACTGCTCGTTCCAAAATTCAAAACACTGTCTTTCTTGGACATGATATGGAAAAGATTAGAAGAATCGACCTCAATCCAATATTTGTTACTATCCTGGCTCTTTGGTAATAAATCGCCCAAAGTTACTTCTGATGACGCAACAGGCACTATAACAGCTCCGTTTAAGCGTACGTAAACTGTTGTATCAGAAGTAATTTCAGGAAATTGCTCTTTAAAATAATTACCAAAATCTTTACAGGATGTGAAAAATATCAGTATGCCTATAAAAAATAATAAGGTATTAAATATTTTCTTCATCGCTATGCTTTTTTGATTTAAAATGTTTGAATAAAGATATTGAAACTTAAATAAAAAGTCAATTTTCGTTTTGATCACGACGGAATTTTAATGAAAATGACGGAATAAATTGTGTAAAACCGTATTTTGTCCAGTTTTGATCGACCTTTTTTATAATACGTCCGTCCATCAAAGCTATTTCTGGATAATCGTCTCGTACATTGTCGATTTGCTTAGTCTTCATTGTAGCATCTACATAAATTTTGCCGTCCAAAATATAAATATCTCGCTCTGGTGCAATATTATTTCCAGCATACCAGGCTACTAAAAAATAATCGTCAATCGAAAACAAATCATCGACAAAAATAACTAATTTTAAATTAGTTAATCCCAACTCAGGTCTAATTTTTTCAATTAAGTTTTTTACTTTCTGTTTTTTTCTGAGGCTTATGATTAAAATAGGGAGATTTTTCTGCAGCAAATCCGCATTTACTCGCACAATTTCTTCAAACTCCAGCAATTTTTCCACATCAATCGATTGATAATGTTGTCTGACCTGCTCGCTGGCCACTTCTTCTGTCAATTTACTGGTCGCATCAATGCCCAATTTAGAGCCATAAGTAAATTCTTCGCCTGAATGGTCTAAAACGTCTAACGGTCCGTAAGTAAAAACTAAATCTCGCACAGGATCAACGTTTTTCAAAACAGCTTCCGCAACCTGCTGATAATTATGAATATCAATGTCCTGGTCTAAAACAACCATAATTTTATTAAACATCATTTGTCCAGCACCCCACAATGCATTAAAAACTTTTTTTCCCTGTCCTGGATAATGCTTTTTTATCTGTACAATAGCAAAATTATGTCCGCCGCCTGCTATCGGCATATTCCAATCCAGGACTTCGTTTAACATCGTCTTTCTAACTAATGGTAGAAAAATTCGCTCCGTGGCTTTTATAAAATAAGCGTCTTCCTGCGGTGGTACTCCCACTATTGTAGCGGGATAAATAGCATTTTTCCTGTGTGTAATTGCTGTAACATGAAAACGTGGATAATAATCTGGTTTTGAATAAAAACCAGTATGATCGCCAAATGGTCCTTCTAAGATAAAATCTTCCTCCGGGTCAATATAACCTTCAATAACAATGTCAGCATCAGCAGGTACCTCAATGTCTTGAGTAATACATTTGACCAATTCGACAGGTCTGGCACGTAAATAGCCAGCTAAAAGATACTCGTCAATTCCTTCTGGCAAAGGAGCTGTTGCAACATAAGTATAGACTGGGTCGCCGCCTAAAGCTATTGCAACAGGCATTTTTTTTCCAATCTGTTTGTATTTTCTGAAATGATTTGCTCCTGTTTTATGGCGATGCCAGTGCATTGCTGTTAAATCTGGTCCAAAAACTTGAATTCGATACATGCCTACATTTCTCGTGCCTGTGACAGGGTCTTTGGTATGCACAAGAGGTAAAGTGATAAAACGACCGCCGTCTTTAGGCCATAATTGCAAAATTGGCAAAATGGACAAATCGGGATTTGTTATGACTACTTCCTGGCAAGCGCCTTTACCTTTTTTTAGCACAGGTAGAAAAGCACCTAATCGCTTGAGCTGTAACGCTAAATAAAGTTTGTCGAAAAATTTTTTTTTGGGTTTTGCAAAAAGATTAAATAACAATTCGAAATTATAACCAATTTGAGTTAAATTATCATGTCTAAGAGCATAGGAAAGACGTGCTTCGCTACCCAAAAGGTTAGTGACAACAGGAAAATCTGTTCCTGTATTTGTAAAAAGCAGGGCTTTTCCTCCGTACTTTTGCTTTGAAATCCGGTCAGTTATTTCAGCTATTTCCAGAACAGGATCGACAAATGTGTCAATTCGGTGTAAAAGTCCGTTCTTATCTAAAATATTTATGAAATCCCAAAGGCTCCTCAAGTGCATATTTTTGTGTTTAAAAAAGCTCAAAGACCACCGACAGCTAACTCGGTGGTCTTTGATTGTGTATAAGGTAAATTGTTAGCCATTAAATTTCAAAATCATCCTCGTCATCCTCGTCTGTCTCAATAGGTATCATATTCATTGGTATATCGACCAATTCCCGAATTACTTCGCCGTACTCAAGTACGTCTTCATCTTCGTAATACCAATTTATCGTGGTATTAGGAGCTTTTTCGTATAGTTTTTTGAGCTGTTTTGTAATGGTAATCAACCACTTTGAGCAACTGGTATTAAAATATTCTAATTTAAAATTTACGGTCGTTTCTGGCTTTGGGTCTTTGGTATATTCAATTATCCATTCAACTATTGGTAAGTAAAATTTCTCCGAATCTTCGATTAATGAACGTCCCTCAATTTGTATCAAGCCCTTGTCTTTATCTAAAATTACTGTTGGACGCTTATCATCTCCCTGTATATAAACATTTTCCATGACCGGCCGTTTTCAAATTTTGAGTAAAAATAAACATTTTTTGATAAAGTAAAAAACATCGACTTTTTACAGAATTTATAATAAACAAAATTCTAACTTTCAATTAATCTTCGCAATATAACGTCTATTATTTTTTCGAAAATTTATTGTGATGATGCTTAAATTCCAGGCTTTTGTACGAACAAAAAAACTTTTTAATCTGCTTTAAACCAACAATTTACAAACTTAATTAAAACATACACTAAAACTACTTTAATTGATAAAACCTACCATTTATCACAAGTCCATCCAAATTCATTTCTCTGGCTTGTTCGTATGCCTGTGATTCAAAGTGTACAATCGGCTTGCCTCTAAAATTAAACGAAGTATTTATCAGTCCCAAAACACCATATTTATATAAATACGTTAGCAAATCCCACAAAAACGGATTATCCTCTCGATTAAAAAGTACTTGAACACGCGCAGTACCATCAACATGCACTACTCCAGCCAATTTGTCATAAAACTGCGGTAAAATTTTAAAATTAATCAACATATACCTGGAAATCAATGGAAAATTCTGTTGCCCTATTACTTGCTGAGCTACATGATAAAGCATAACAGGAGCCAAAGGACGGTACCATTCTCGACCCTTCATCTTCTGACTAATCAAACGGGATAAAGACTTACTATGCGGCAAAGCTACTATACTGCGATTTCCCAAAGCTCTTGGGCCAACTTCCCCAAAACCATTACATATACCAATAACTTTACCCTCCATTAAAAACCGGGCTATCTTCGGAATATCCGTTGAATCATCGACCACCTGTTCACAATCCAGCTCCCAATTATTCAAATACGGCAAATGTTCCTGAACTTCTACACCGTCCAGCCATTCCATATAAGCAGCAGCCCCCAGCGATAAACCTGAGTCATTAGTACATGGCGGTATAAACACGTCTTTAAACATACTACTCTCCACAAGTCGCTTATTCAAATACAAATTCAAAGCACTACCCCCGGTAAAATATAAATAATCTGCACCTACTTTTTGTTGCTGTTGCTTTATAAACTCCAGAGTCTCTCGAACAAAATAATATTGGACTGTAGCCGCTATATTTTGCAAAAATTTATCTTTTGTATCAAAATGCTTCTTATCCCAACCAAAACGACGTTTTGCGCTATCAAAAAAACGCCTTTTATCATGCCAGATATCCTCGAAAAAATCATTTTCCTTCAGCCACGCTTCAATATTTTTATCGTACTGTCCCCATCCGGCAAAGCCCATGTATTTTCCCGGCAAGCTGTTGTGCTGCTTACGCTTTACACCTAAAATAAAAAAATTCAAAGCATTGGCATTAAACAAGCTTGATAACCGCTTCAACTGCCAGCCATAGTCGATAAGTTTTAATTGACCGTGCCGCCACAACCAAACAGACACATTGCCCACCGACGCTCCTCCGTCAAAATGTACCAACAGACTATTTTCGCGAAAAATTCCATAAAAAGGCAACACTGAAAAAATATGCGCCAATTCATGACGAATAGCATAAGCTTTCACATGACGGTCCAGCCAATATGCACGTCCATACTCGACATTTGGCGATAAAGGCTCAAAAGGATTTGCCTCAAAACGAATTTTTCCCTCAGATGTGATAACGCTACGACCTACTGTACTATCAACAAAACCCAGCTCATAGTCATGCCCAAATAATTTAGCTTGCTTGAACAGTTGATAAAGCTTCTGATGCAATGAATTATCATATTTGACACCAGTTATTCGCTCTAAATGTAAATATTTTGCAACTTTTCCACCCTCAATTAACGTTATATTATGATCATGGATAAATTCTGGATAATCTGGATTTACATCAGGAATTGTATATAAGGCTAATTTTTTCTTCATTAGCAAGAATTTATTTAAATTAGTTTTTTGCAACGAAATTAATACAAATTCTGAAATTACTTTTTTTGTTAATGTGCTGTAACGAAGAAATAATTATATTTTCAGCTTTTATTTTAAGTTTAGGTATTGTTTACATTGCTATTCCCACGATTATTCGTGTTGCTCGTATGGCGCAATGGTTTGACCGTCCAAATGAAAGGAAAATTCATAGTAAGCCTATTCCTCGACTGGCTGGTGTAGCTATATTTTCAGCTATTTCTATTAGTTCATTGTTTTTTTTGAATTGTAAAAATCTTGTTTGGTTTAATTCTTTTTTAATTGGTTTAATAATTTTGTTCTTTATCGGTTTAAAAGACGACATTCTCATTACAGCTCCTCTTACCAAATTCTCCGGTCAACTGCTTGCTGTAACTATTGTGGTGATACTGGGTAGAGTTCAAATCACCAATCTTCATGGCTTTTTTCATATTTTCAAAATTTCGCCATGGCTGGGTATTCCTTTGACGATTTTTACCTTTCTCGTTATTATAAATTCATTCAATTTTATCGATGGAATTGACGGCCTGGCTGCCACTGTTGCTATTGAAGCTGCTTTGACCTTTGGCATTTGGTTTTATCATTACAAATTATACAACTACGCAGTTCTGTCAGCAATTTTAATTGGCTCATTATTAGGTTATTTACCTTTTAACCTGTCTAATGGTAAAAATAAAATCTTTTTCGGCGACACTGGTACTATGCTCACAGGTCTGACAATTAGCATTTTAGCAATAAAATTCAATGAGTTTGTTCTTCAAATACCCCAGCTCCATTATTTCCCTGCTCCAGCTGTATCATTTGGCATTTTGATAGTACCATTTTACGATATGTTAAGAATAATTTATATTCGTTTTCTTATCGGTCAAAAATTCTACCAACCCGACCAGAACCATGTTCATCATATCTTTTTACGACTTGGATTCAGTCAAAGAGCTACTTTATTGATTTTAGGTTCTTTGAATTTATTTTTTATTATTTTATCTTTCCTCATGGCTAAATATTTTTCTATAAGGCGATTACTTTTGATTCAATTAATCTTAATCGCTTTAATAATCTACATTCCATCGCATTTGCTGCGTAAAAAAGAAGAAAATGAACAACGATGATTTGATTTACAAACTTGCAATGATATTTATCCCAGGCATAGGTCCTGTGCTTGGTAAACGCTTAATATCCTATGCCGGTGGAGTCGAAAATGTTTTTAAACTCACCGAATCCCAGCTCCAGCGCGCACCAGGTATTGGCTCCAAACTTTCAAAACCTGAACTTAGAAAAAAGGCTTTAGATTTAGCCCAAAAAGAATTAAAAAATCTTCAAACATATAACATCACCCCACATTTTTACCTGGACAAAACTTACCCAGAACCATTAAAAAATTTCGAAGATTCGCCTATAGTCCTGTTTTCCAGAGGTTCACTAAATTTCGACTCTTTACAACCAAAACTCGCCATAGTTGGCACCAGAAAAGCAACTGCTTACGGACGTCAGGCTTGTGAAAAAATTATTCGCGACCTTGTTAGCCAGGGTGTAAAACCAATAATAATCAGTGGATTAGCTTATGGTATAGACCATTGCGCTCACAAAACATCTTTAGATTTAGGCTTGCCAAATATTGCTGTACTTGCAAATGGTTTAAATACTATTTACCCTGCAGTACACAAAAATTTAGCTTTAAAAATTCAACAAAACGGACTGATAATCAGCGAAAACCCAACTTTATCTAAATTAGAACCTAAAGCCTTTGTCCGTCGCAACCGGATAATCGCTGCACTTGCCGACGCAACAATAATCATCGAATCTGACATCAAAGGCGGTGCTATGTTTACCGCTGAATTTGCTCGACTTTACTCCAAAAAAGTCTATGCCCTACCCGGACGAATTAACGACCCAAAATCTCAAGGCCCAAACTGGCTTATCAAACAAAACAAAGCCAACTTGCTCTTCTCTGCCCAGCAAATTATACAGGATTTAAACTGGAAAACTAAACAGCAAATCAAAATCGAATTTCCTAAACTTAACAGCGACGAACAAAAAGTAATTCAGACAATTAAACAACATGAAAAAATTTTTATCGATGACCTTGCTTTAAAACTTGGTTGGAATTTTAACAAAATTTTAACAATTTTGTTCCAATTAGAACTCAAAGGATTGATTGAACAATTACCTGGTAACTTTTACACTCTAAAAATCCTCTAAATAAAACGAATGACAATATCTGAAAACACCACTGTCTGGATAACCGGAGCTTCTTCAGGTATAGGCGAAAAATTGGCTTTAAACATAGCCAGATACAAACCAACCATTATCCTTTCAGCACGAAACGGGCAAAAACTCAAATCCGTTGCTCAAATCTGTGAAAAAATCGGAGCTAAAACTATTATCCAACCTTTAGACCTTGAAGACCAGCAATCCATTAAATCAGCTGTCGAGAAAATTCAAAATCTAAATCTCACTATCGACCTGCTAATCAACAATGCAGGCATCAGCCAACGCTCTTTTAGCTACGAAACATCTTTAGAAGTAGATCGAAAAATACTTGAAATTAACTACTTCGGAACAATCACTCTTACAAAACTTTTGCTGCCTCAAATGATAAAAAACCGTTCCGGTCATATTGCTGTGGTCTCGAGCCTGGCAGGAAAATTAGGTTTTCCTTTACGCTCTGCTTACTGCGCTTCAAAACATGCGCTACACGGATTTTTTGAAACTCTTGCTATCGAACTGGCTAAATTTAACATCAAAATTACAATCGCCATTCCAAGCCATATACAAACAAATATCGACATCAACGCCCTGACATCTAACGGCAAAAAATCAAATAAAATCGATCCTGAAATAAAATCAGGCATACCAGCCGACAAATGCGCTAAAAAAATTATTCGAGCAATTGAAAAAAACAAATACCAGGTCTTCATCACTGGCAAAGACAAAATCGCATATTATCTCCACAAAATTTCACCTTCACTTTACATAAAACTCATCCAAAAACTAAATCTAAAATAACTATGAACGAATATTACATTACAGGCATCCAACAAGTTGGCATAGGTGTCACAGACGTTTATCAAGCCTGGAAATGGTACAGAAAAGTCCTGGGATTCGATATACCGATCTTTGACGAAAAAGCTGAAGCTGCTCTAATGCTACCCTACACCGACGGCAAACCTCAAAAACGCCATGCAGTCCTCACTTTTAACCTCCAGGGCGGTGGCGGACTGGAAATCTGGCAATTTACCGAACGAACCCCGCAAAAACCCCACTTCGACATACAATTAGGCGACCTCGGCATATTTGCTTTAAAGATAAATACACACTCACCTGACGCACTGATTAAACATTTGAAAAACCATCAAGTCGAAGCAAGCATGATTTACGATTTACCTGGATACAATACACATTTCTTCTTCAAGGACCCGTACAATAACTACATCGAAGCCCTCGAAAATCCGTATATCTTTAAAAATGAACGAAAACCTAATGGTGGCGTGGCTGGCGTTATCATTGGCGTATCTGATATTGACAAATCCTTACCCTTTTACCAAAACATCCTTAAATACGATAAAATCCTCGTTGACAAACAAGGTTACTTCTACGATTACGAAACCCTACCCGGCGGACAAAACAAATTCCGTCGCGTTATTCTAACCCACTCTAAACCCCGTGTAGGCGCCTTTAGTCGTCAATACGGACAAACATGGATTGAACTGGTACAAGTCCTCGACCGCACACCCAAAAAAATCTATCACAATCGGCTATGGGGCGACTTAGGCTATATACACATTTGCTTTGACGTGATAAATTCTGAAAAACTAAAACAAATTAGCCAACAAGCTGGATATCCATTTACAGTGGACAGCACTAAAGACTCTGAAATTTTCGAAATGGACAAAGCTACTGGACGATTCGGTTATGTCGAAGACCCCGATGGCACACTGATAGAATTCACCGAACCTTTTAAAATACCTGTTCTGAAAAAACTTGGAATCTACATTGACTTACGCAAACGCGACCCTCGTAAGCCGTTACCAAACTTTTTGTTAAAAGCAATGGCATTTAATCGCAAAAAGGATTAAATATTTTTTAAATGACAAAAATTTTGCTTTTAACAGACAAATTTAATATTTTTGCAGTGCTAAAAATTTCTTGTTTAAGGTCCCGTAGCTCAGTTGGTTAGAGCACCTGACTCATAATCAGGGGGTCCCAGGTTCGAGCCCTGGCGGGACCACAGAGCCGAGTTCAGTTGGCTCGGCTTTTTTTATGCTCGGCTGCCAGTATTCACTATTTCTGCCCGCCTTAGCTTGCCTGTCAAAAATTAAAAATCGGACTTTTTTCACCCAAAATCCGACTTTTTGTGATACCAATGTGATACCCGTTGTGTTACCAAAACCTAATTTGTGATACCCAAACAGCAAGTTGACAGCTGCGTCGCTCAACAGGCAAAAAACGCTTTGAACAGGGCGTAGAGGTTGATGTGTGGAAGTAGTTTAAAATGTGACTTTTAGCTCTCTAAACATGTCCATTATATTCATGTAACGAATATTGAAAGCATTACAGACATCTGGAATCTTTATCCTGTGTTTTGCATTAGGCGCTGGCGTTTCTTGTGTTATTATTACTCTTTCGTCAATGTCAACCAAAGCATAAGCTATAAGAAAAGAGTCAGCAACCTCTGTTGAAGAAAACTGATTAACAGCCTTTTCTGAATAAGGATTTTTTATTTTAGAAACTGCCCAATTTATAACATCAACATAAGTATTGTTCGGGAAGATTTCTTCATCTGCATTAATGAAAAACTCTGAAGGAAGGTTGTTCTCACACCAGTTTTTTAATTCATCTTCATTGCGGTAAATTTCGTTTTTTACATAGTTTATAGTGTAGATTACACCTTGGTTAGCAAGCTCTTTTATGGTTTCCCAAAAACTCAAAACCACGTCTAATGGATAATATGCCCTGTGTGCTTGAATAAAAATGTTTGAGTCCAGCAGGTAAATCATCGTCAAATTTTTTTCAGCAGTTCATTAAATGTCTTTCCTTTTAGACCTGTCAATAAATAAGCCTCTCTATATAACAAATTGCCAGATTGGACAGCGTTTTTTATATAGTAAAGATATTTGCGGCTTAGACGCTTTTGTTGTGTTGCGTAAAAGTTGCCCCCAGTTTCTTTATTTTCCTTACCTCTCAATGCTTCTTTAGTGTGTCTATAAAAAGCAAAGAACTCATCTCTTGTAATAAGTCTGAGATCCAATGCACGCCTTGCTATCACTAACCGGCTAACTTTAAATTTCCTGCTCAGATGGCTAAGGTTTTTGTCAAAATCTAATTCATTTTTCCACATTTCAAGGAAAATATCCTTTGGTACAAGAAATTCTGCGGCTATTCTATCGCATTTAGTTTCCAACGGGTCGTTTGCTGGCATTAAGAAATCATAGTCAAAGCCTGCGCTCTTACCTAGCCAGATATGGACAATCTCATGTGCTATTGTAAATAATTGTGCTGCTGGCCAGTCTGCAGAATTGACAAACATAAATGGCGCATATTCATCTATCAAAACAAAACCACGGCAAGCAGATACAGGTATTTTTAAATTGTTATTATTCCCCACAACACTGTTAAAAACAACAATAATATTTTGCTCTTCCAATCTTTCAATAAGAGTGCTTATAACTACGCTGCGATTGGTACTATATAATGTCCAGCCTCTTTTTAGTCCCAGAGTTTTGTATATGTCATCAATTATAACTTGATCAGGCGTGTTAATGTTGTATTTACCAACGAAATCAAGTTTTGGATAATAATTGTCTTTCAAATATTCTCTAAGCCAAGTCTGTCTTTGCTGGAAAATCTTAATTAATTCCACAACATTTGTGTCTATTTCGCTACTTTCACCGAGTGTTCTAAAGAAGGGTATATCAATGCTTGTCTCAGGGGGGGCAGGCAAAAACAAATATCCAAAAGGTATTTTTAGCTTCTTTGCAAGGGTCTGTGCTTGTTTCACTGTAAGTTTTGGTTCTTCACGAAGCTTAGGGAATAAGGTATAAATTTCTTCTTTGCTTGCACTGATTTTATTTAATGCCCATTCAACTATATTTGGATTTATGTTAACTCTGACAGTCATAGACCTAACGTGTTTATGCCACAAAAATAGAAAACTTTACTATAAAGATAACAAAAATAACATTGATTTTGGTTTCAAAAATTCAAGCGTGAGAAAATTTACATATATATCTAAACCGCTTTTTAACTGGACGAGGATGTGGAAGTGAAGTAATTATACCATTACTTTCATTTTGTGGTTATATTTCTTTAATTACTTTACAGAGGTACATAAATAATCAATTAAATACCAATCTTTTACAGATTATTTAACCTTACTTATCATTGCTAAAAATCATTACTTATCATTTTAGGCTGATTGAGTTTTGAATTTTTGTTGAAATTTGATAAAAAGTAATTGCTATAAAAAGAACTTTGGTAGCGCCTTACCTACGCTGGTTTTCAACGGCTATTATTACCTCGTCTCGTAGATGTTCGGTCTTTTGTCTGATTTTTTCGAGATAGTCGTCGCCCAGTGCTTTACGCAGCTTTTTTATGTTTTCTATAAGCTCGGTATAGTGTTCTTCCTTGATGTTTTTCTTCGGGAGAGTCAGACGGCGCAGTGTGTATTGTGGCAGTGTTTGGTAGTTTTTCAAGTCTTCTATCAGGCTATTTATGAACCTTACCAGATCATTGTTCAGTTTTTCGTTGTGTGTCCTTATCAGTGTTTTTAGGCTGTTCAGTGCTCGTTGTTCGAAGGATTCACGTCCGAAAGTTTTGCGCACCTGTGGGCGGAATTTTTTTACTTGTTCGTAATTGCGCCAGAAGTTTTTGCTCAGGTCTAATTTCTCTGTGTCGTATTGGCATTCAACCTTTTGCAGTAGGTCTTCAAATTCAATCATCGTGGGTTTGCTGCTATCGTCATATTTTTTGTAGAGTGAGAACAGCGCCAGACCTTTGCGTCGTAGAACCACAAGGCTGTCTTCGCCTGCTGGCTTTGATGTTTTTATGCGGTTTGGTAAGTCTGAAATGCGTTTTATTACGTCTGGATAATTGTTTTTTATTTCGTTGTATTTATTTCGGATGATTGTCAGCAAGCTCAACTCACCTTCCTGGTCTGGATTGGCGTTGATTTTTTTGTATAATTTGCTTGGTGTGGGTTCTTCGTCTGGGTCAAAGATTTTAGCATCTTCGCCCAGGGCATTATGTATGAGAAACATTTTTTGTGAAGCTATTTCACGGCTTTTTACGATGTCTGCACCTTGTTCTGTTGGGAAGAAGTTGTAAATATACAGTTCGTCAAAGACCTTTGTGCCGATTCTGTTGATACGTCCCACACGCTGGATAACACGTGTAGGATTCCACGGTATGTCGTAATTAATGATTATTCCTGCACGGTTTAGGTTCACGCCTTCTGAGAGTTTATCGCTTGTGACAAGCAAGTCAAAGTCATCTTTTTGTTTATTCTTTGGATATTGTGCATTGAAGTTTTGGTTAATTTTTTCAGAAAGTGATTTGTTCACACTTCCTTCGCAGAATAGCACACGTCCGTCAAATGCTTGCTGAAAGTATGGTTTTAGGTATTTGATAGTGTCCACGTATTCAGAGAAAAGCACAATCTTTCGTTTTGGTTTTTCTGACTTGCTAAGTACTTGCTTTATTTCCTCAATAACTTTTTTGCGTTTTGGGTCGTCCCGGACAAGTTTTAGCTCTTGTATTTCCTTGGATATGTGTTCAAAAAGTTGTATGTCTTTTTTGATGTCATTGATAAACTCCTCACGTTTGACAAAGTTTTTCAGATAATAAATTTTAGTGTGTTTTGGGGTCTTTTTGTTAGCTCCACGACGTTTGAATTCCTCAATTGCTCTCTCTATCAGATCCTGAATGTCTGTTTCCTCGTCTTCGTCCTGGTCCAGTGTGCTAAAGTCTTCAATAACTTTGCGGTCAAGGAAGTAAATGCCGAATTTTTCTACAAAGTCCAAGACCATTTTATGCACCTGCAAAAATCGGTTGACACTTTGCTCAAAAGCACCGAATGAACTTTCAAAACGCTTGACCAGAATACGGCGCATAAAGTCATACAAGTTGCTCTGTTGCAGGTATATACGGTTTTGTTCCTCGTCAAGTTTGTCTTGCATACTTTCGTAGTCTATTTCATAAAGGGCTGGTCGGTAAATTGCACCAGTGAACCGTCCGTCAAAGCCAAAGTAGTCTTCAATGATTTTGTCATAAAATGCTGATTGCTCTGTATTTAATTCAAAAAATATTTCCTTAGGGTCTTCAACACGTGAAAGCTGCGTTATTTCCTTGCTATATTCTGCGTCTTTTAGCAAATCAAGGCGGTTGCGGCGTATAACAATAGACGAAATTGTTCTTTTTATTTCATTGGACATTTTTTTGACCGCTTGTCTTACCTTGCGTTCGTCCACTGGCGGGTTTTCGCCAATAAGTTGTGTATAAAGCTTAATTGCCTTGTCCTGTTTTCTGGGGTCGGGTGAATTATAATTTTTCAGAATAAAAGAAAGGTTGCGAAAGCGATAATTATATCCGTGAAATTGTGCTGCAATGTTGTCGTTGATAGTAAGACCAGAACGACCAGGCACGATAAAGAGTTTTAGCAAAGAGAAAATATCTGCTGGTGAATTATTAAACGGTGTGGCAGTCAAGAGAATAACTGTTTTACCTCGCAGAATAGTGGACAGTGCTTCATAAGACGCTGTGTCTTGATTGCGAAATCTGTGTGCCTCGTCCACGATAACAACCTCTATTCCCATATCATCTTCTTCCATACGCTGGGCAAGTTGTTCTAATTTGCCAATGCTTTCCACCTCCCAGTCATATAGTCCAAACCGCTGTATGTATTCCCACCAGCCAGTAGGTGCATATTTGTCGCCTATCAAGCTCGGGGGACATAGCACAAGTCCTCGTTTACCAAGCTGGCGTGCTATCATTGATGCGATTACAGATTTACCAAGACCAACAACGTCGGCAATTATCACTCCGCCGTAATTTTCTATGATGTTTAATGCCTGATTGACTGCATCCAGTTGATATTTAAACTTTTTAAAGCCGTTTTCTTCAAGGATTTTTTCCAGAGAAGGTTTGATTTTTCGTGTCTCTGCCAGATCTATGTATGTTTTAAGAATAAAAGCATACGCTTCAAAGGGGCTAACTTCCGCTGCCAGTGACCGGTTGGCAATAACATCAATTATAAAACGCTTGCCATTTGGCGCTTCGGTTATTGGGATGGCTGTTTCCCATAGCTGGTCAAAGTATTGCTCAGCCTCCTCAAAACCATAGTCTCTTATCTCCACGTTAAATTCATTTTGACCTCCAAGTCCTGCACGTGTCAGGTTACTGCTTCCTGTAATCAAGGTATTTTTAGCGCCTACTTGTGTGTCGTCAAGTTTGAAAAGATAAAGTTTAGAGTGATTTGGGTCAAGTGTTTTACGAATAATTAGCCTGTCGTTCTCAAGCATTTCAACGAAGAAGCCCACTTGTTTATAAAATTCCTCTGTGTCCTGAGAGTCGTTGTTCAAAGCAAAGGATAGCGATTTTACAAATTTGGTAAGAGTCCCTTCTGCGCTAAGCCGGGTTTCTTGATATTCAACTATATCCGTAAGCAGCTGTTCTACTTGCAGCCCGACCAGTATTTTGAGTTTGACGTTTGGATTTTGCTTAAGTGCCTGATAAACTTCTTGCCAGCCAGAGAAATAGAAAAAGCCAACTAAGAATTTTAGTTCTTTGCTTGCTTTTATTAGCTCTAATAGTCTGTGTTTTAAATTTTTGCTGGTCTTGTCGTTTGTTATGAAGTTTGACATAATG
>WFZV01000239.1 GCA_015489395.1 Bacteroidales bacterium | reverse complement strand
ACTATACAAAAAGTAAATTAGTTTTACGTAATAAAAAATCGTGCTTTTTGTTGTAAATAAAATCGTTACATTTTTGCTAATAAACGAAAAGCATAAATTCGTCAGTAGCTCTGACAAGGTTGTTGAAAAAGTTTGTAACTGTATGTTGTTGATTTAAAGTAGGTTTTAGAAATATCAACTTTTTTGAACATTAAAGACAAAAATTTCTAATTTTGACATAGAAAACTTAAAACTTCTGACTATGGCAAAACGAAAAATCGTTGCTCTCCCGGGCGATGGCATTGGAAAAATTGTTCTTAATGAAGCAATTCGCGTTTTAGACGCAGTAGGCTTTGAAGCAGAATACATTTATGGAGATATTGGCTGGGAATTCTGGGTTAACGAAGGAAATCCGCTGCCAGAACGTACAATTAAATTACTTGAAGAACATAAAATCGCTCTTTTTGGCGCCATTACCTCAAAGCCCAAAGACGAAGCAGCAAAAGAATTAGCACCTCATCTACAGGGTAAAGGTTTGACTTATTCCAGTCCAATCGTTGGTTTACGACAGCACTTCAAGCTTGAAATTAGCTTGAGACCATGCCGTACTTACGAAGGAAATCCCTTAAACTTTGTTCGTCGGGCTAAAGATGGGACATGTGAAGAACCCAAAATCGATGTTGCGATTTTCCGTCAAAACACTGAAGGCCTATACAGTGGCGTGGAATGGTCGAATCCGCCTGATGTAGTATATGAAGCTTTTAAGACGCATCCAAAATTTGTCAAAAATTTTGGCGATATTCCTCGAGATGAATTAGCTATTTCTTCAAGAATATTTACCCGTGGCGCAGTTGAAAGAATTTTGCGGGCAGCTTTTGAGTACGCTCGTAAATACGGCTATAAATCTGTTACCGTGGCAGAGAAACCTAATGTTATTCGCGAAACCTCTGGTATGATGTACCAGATGGCCAAGGAATTACAGCAAAAAGAATATCCTGACATCGAGCTGTGGAATGTGAACATCGATGCAATGATGATGTGGTTGACCAAAAATCCTGAAGATTACGGAGTTATTGTTTCTGGCAACATGTTCGGCGATATAGTGTCAGACGGTTTTGCTGGTTTAGTTGGCGGACTTGGTTTTGCTGCGAGCGCGCAGTACAATCCAACTACAGGCGTAGCAGTGTTTGAACCAACGCACGGTTCAGCACCCAAATACGCAGATTATAAAGTTTCGATCGTTAATCCAATCGCAATGATTGAAGCTGCACGTATGATGCTTGAGTACATTGGCGAACAGGAGAAAGCCGACAGAATCAGAAACGCAATTGCAAAAGTAATCAAAGAAGGCAAAGTTCGTACTTACGACATGCTAAAACTAAAAGGAAGTCCGGATGTACTTGAACAAGGAGCAGCTTCGACGCAACAAATGACTGACGCAATTATTGCTAATTTATAGAAAAACAAACTAATCAGTCTAAAAAACACAAAAATAAAAGGCGCAAAATTTACAGTTTTGCGCCTTTTTCGTATTTTTGAGGAAAACTAAAAATTTATATTATGAAAAGATTCATCAAATTCTCGCCAATTGTGCTTGTTTTTGTAGCAATAATTTTCTGGGGCTGTCCGGGCGATTTGAATGATTTAAATAGTGTTTCGTCAGTTGACAATATTGTCGGTACGTGGCATGCAGTTCGTAATGAAGGCGATTTGCCTGTAGATTACCAGGTCGAAATTACCAAAAGCGCCAATTCTGACTCAACAATTAACATTAGCAATTTTTACAACAATGGTGCCTCGGCTTATGCTTATGTAAAAGATTTAGAAATTACCCTGCCCAAACAAAAGGTCGGTAATATAAACGTTCAAGGAACAGCAACAATTTCGTCTGATTTTCAACGTATTGTCTGGAATGTAATTGCAGACAGCGACCAGGTTACCATTACAATGTCACCAGGACAGGTTGCAAAACGTTTTCTGGCACGCTAAGCCGCTAAGTTCCGGGCAACTTAGTACTTTAACCTGTACGATACTTTTTGTTTGACCTGTAAAAACTAAAATTATTCGTAAAAAATTCTGTTGCAAAAGTTAAGTGGGCAATGCCCAAAGACAGAGTAACTGGCTGCGAGGCAGCTGCCTCGCAGCCAGTTTTCGTTTGTATAGGCTGCTTTGGATTAGTTAAAAGCAGGTAAGTTATAGCTTTATCCCCGGAAAATATTTGTCCAGAAACTGCTGGCGTAAATATGGTTTTATTTCTTTGAATTTAAAGCTAACTTCAACAATTCCAGCAGTATATGGTGCTACTTCGTATGGATTGTAAACGAAAGTTATTTGAGAGCCACGAATGTAAAAGTTTTTCGAAATGTGAGTTGAGTACTTAGTAACGAATAGCACGATGTTTTTTGAACTGAGCTTTTTGTAAATCATATCAGGTAAACTGGTAGTATCTTTAAAGATGTCTGTAATGGTCAATAAACGGTTTTGGTTGACGTCGATATTGTAGTATTTTATCCAATTTAGTCCATGTGCGCCACCAAAGAATTCATAATAGTTATCGCTGATTACCAGTAAATTGTGTTCGTTGTATTCCACAGTCATAAGTCTATTCCAGAACAGAGGGTAAAAGTAATCTTCGCTATTGGGATTGTAAGATGGAAAATATTTAACAAAATAGGGATAGATGGTGTCGTAAATTTTTCGTAATTGTTTAGGGTCATTGAGAAAAGAAAAAGATAATCGATCAGAATACAGGCTGTTAGATTTATAGATAAAAAGCTCTTTGCGGGTTGTGTCGTAATAAAGCGTTGTATCAAAGCGACTTACCTGTAAAGGCAAACTTTGTGAATAGTCTTCGACAAATTTGTAAACAGTATCACGAATTGGAATTGAGACGAAAAGTTCCAAAGTTGAATCAGAGGTAAATTTTCCTTTCCATGTCTCGACTGTGTCATGTGTTTTTAGATTTTGAAGTAAAGCATAGCTGAATTTGCCTTTTTTAAAATTTTGAATTGTTGCTGTAATAGTGTTATAATTTTGTCCGTAAGTGATTGTAAGATAAGCGAATGTGTCTAAAGCTGTGAAACTGATCGTTGCAGGCATGTTAAAGTAAGTGCCAGTCAAATGTTTATAAAAGTTTTTGGGCAAAGATAGTTGACCAGACGAAGTTTTGTTTTTGTTGGTTTCAGGATTAGATTTTTTTGGATTTTGGCAACTTAAGAAAAGCACAAGAAAAATCAGTCCAAGATATTTCATGATAATATTTTTATTCATTTCTACGATAAATTCTTTTAATTTCTTCGGTTCGTTCATAATCTTCAAAAGGTCCAATTAGAATTTGCTGGTAAGTTAAAGTTTCGTAAAGAGCATTTAAAAAGTTAAGAGCATTACCGGATTCAACGCGTGCCGGACTGTGTTTTATTATAAATATTCGCAGACGTGGAGATTCGACAAATTTAAGTGCAAACCAATATAATGGATGGTCATATTGAGGTAATTTTGCTTTGCGTAAATCGTCTCTTGTCTTAGCCTTGCTGATGATACGATATAATTTTTGAGCTTTTTGAGCATCTTCTTTTGTAATAAATGGACCTATAACAATTTTTCGTTGAGCCAGTCCGCGCCAAACAGCTTTATCGAATTTTTTTAGTTTTCCGTTTTCGATTCTTGAGCCAACAGCAATAATTTTATAAATATTATCGTGTGTATGTACTTTGACTCGAACATAAAACCAGAAATACGCCTGGTCACCGCCTCTTATGCTATTTGTCACCGTATTTGCAGAATAATCGTATAAACCAGATTTATGGTAACTGAATTGTGCAAACGCTCCTATAACAAAGCTCAACGTAAGTATTGAAACTAACAAACCTTTTTTCATAACATGCTGATTTTTGGAAATTTATAAATAACTCTTTCAAAATTTTTGCCAATAACATTATACACAAAATAAAAATTTTGCTTTAAGAAAAAAAAATCTAAATTTTGTATGTCAAACAAACCTTGATAAGTCTCGTAAGTATGAAAAAATTTGTAGTCTATAATCCAACGAAATTGCATTTTGGTGTAGGAGTAATTAACGATCTTAATCTTAGTTTGACTGCTTATGGTCGCAAGGCTTTGCTATTAATGGGGCAAGGCTCAGCACGTCGCTATGGTTATTTTGATCTGGTTGTTGAGCAGTTTAAAAAAGCTAACATTGAATACATTGTTTACGAAGGAATCAAGCCAAATCCTGTAATAGAAGATGTTAGAAAAGCCGTTGAAGTTTGTAAAAATGTTAACATAGATTTTATTGTGGCTTTGGGGGGTGGAAGTGTTGTTGATAGTGCAAAAATTATCAGCCTGGCTTATGCTTCTGATGTTGATCCCTGGGATATGGTGACCTATAAGGTCGAGGCATTTACAAAAGTTCCTGTAATTGTGGTACTTACTTTGGCGGCTACTGGTTCGGAAATGAACCCTTATGCTGTTATTCAAAATCCTAAGACTTTAACAAAAATCGGGTATTATAACCCTCTGAATTTCCCAGACGAATCGTTTTTGGACCCATCTTTTACTTTAACTGTCCCACGCGACCACACTGTCTATGGTATAGTTGACTTAATAGCTCATGCGTTTGAAGCCTTTTTCTCAAAAGGTGACGACGCTACTTTGAGCGATAGATTCGTTGGTGCTGTTGTTAGAGAGGCAATTGAATATGGGCGTCAGTTGGTTAATGATTTGCAAAATCTTGCTTTACGAGAAAAAATTATGTGGGCTGCTACTAATGCTTTAAATGGATTGCTTTTCTTTGGTCGGGAAACAAACGGCGATTGGGGAACCCATAATTTCGCACACAATCTAAGTGTATTATATGATTTGCCACACGGAGCTACGTTATCTATTGTCTTTCCTGCATGGATGCGAACTTTTAAAGATAAATTAAACTACAGGCTCGAACAATTAGGACATTTGATTTTTAATGAGACACTTACAGCCGAACAGACTATTGAAAAAATCGAGACTTTCTTTAAAGAAATAGGTGCGCCTACTAAGGTTAAAGATATGGGTATCACCGGGCAGGAAGAAAAAGAACGTTTTCTCCAACAAGTAATTAACAACCAGCCTCAAGGATTTAATATTATCATGACTGAAGACGATTATAAAAAAATCGTGGATTTAATCTGGGAATAATCTGATTTATAGTTTTTTGGGTTAAATATGTTTAAATCAACTCTATGGAACCGTACATAACTTTAGTTGACACTAACGACAGGGTAATCGGCAAAGCTCCTAAAATCGAGGTTCATCGTAAAGGATTGTTGCATCGTGCATTTTCAGTATTTATTTTTTCGCCTGATTATAAAAAAATTTTACTCCAGCAACGTCACCCTCAAAAATATCATTCTGGTGCGCTTTGGTCAAATACAGCATGCGGTCATCCTGTCTTTGGTCAAGAGATAACGCTGGCTGCACGACAGCGACTAAAGGAGGAAATGGGTTTCGACACAGAATTAAAAAAAGCCTTTGTGTTTCATTACCAGGCTCGATTGGATAACGATATGATTGAGAATGAAATAGATCACGTGTTTTTTGGAATGTATGACGGTGAAATAAGTCCTGATCCAGATGAAGTTGTCGATTATAAATGGGTAAATATTGAGGATTTGATTGATGATGTTGAAAAAAATCCGCATAATTATACATATTGGTTTCGGCAAATCTTGCCCAGATTACTGGATTTTATCGAAAATACTGTAAATCAACGAAATAGCTAAAGATTTACGTACATGAAAAAAATCGTCAGTCCCAAAAATCCACTAATTAAGGAGATTATCCGCCTGGAACAAAAAAGTAGTTTAAGACGCACAACACAAAAATTTGTCGTTGAAGGCAGACGGGAAATCTTTTTAGCACTTGAAGCACGATATCATTTCGAAAAGATTTTATTTACTCCACAACTGTTTGACATTAACGAACTTACACAGAAATTCACGTTTTTTCCTGATACTGAATTAATTGAAATAAGCCAGGAAGTTTACCAAAAAATCGCTTATCGGAAGACTACAGAAGGCATAATCGGCATTGCCAGATGGAAAGACCATAGCCTTGAAAATCTTAAATTATCAACTGAGCCACTTATTCTCGTTGCAGAAAATGTGGAAAAACCTGGCAATATCGGTGCAATGTTACGAACAGCAGATGCAGCAAATTTAGACGCTTTAATAATCGCAAATCCAATCACTGACATTTACAATCCAAATATCGTACGTTCCAGTCTTGGTGCTTTGTTTACTGTACAGGTCGCTACTGCTTCGACCGCAGAAATTATAAATTTTTTGCAGTCAAGCAATATTACCTTATTCGCTGCGACACTGCAAGATAGCCAGCCTTATTACGACCAGGATTTTACACAACCAACAGCAATTGCCGTAGGTAGTGAAGCTTACGGACTGACAGAACAAATGCGTTCGGCTGCTTATCGAAAAATTTTGATTCCTATGGAAGGCAAAATAGACTCTTTGAACGTGTCTGTCTCTGCAGCTGTGCTTATTTTTGAAGCAAAACGCCAAAGAAAAAATAAATTGTGATGAACGTAAAGACTAAATTTTCAGTGCTTTTGACAGTTTTACTGTTTTTCAGCTTAAAGTCAAATTCACAAAAACCTACCAGAGTTTATTTTCATTCGCTGAAAGCTGTCGTTGTGCTTGGTGCGTATCAATATGGCGATACTATGGTGATAAATTCTGCTTATCGATTAAAAAACTACTTGAAATCCAAAGGCATACGCACGTATTTTTTCGATGGCGAAAAGGCTAATTGGAGTACGATTAAACGCTATGCATACGGAGCTAATATTTTTGCATACATCGGACATGGCGGGCATGATGCCAACACAAGCGGAGGCCTGGTTTTACGTAATTTGGTCTCTCGCGAAAAAGTCGCTAAAGAGTTAAAGCTCCACCATAACGCATTGGTAATCATGGAGTACGTTTGTTATGCTGCTGGCTCTGCTGCTGACGACCAATATACTCTTACGCTGCAAAATGTACTTGGACGTGTGACAAATTATGCTCGTCCATTTTTCAAAGCAGGTGCAGGTGCATACTTTGCTGTTGACGAGTTGGACGGTGCTATACGTTTTTTAGACAAATTTTTTCAGGGCAAAAACATTGAAAGTATTTTCAAATTTATGACTTTTCCTTTCGATCGCATTGAAATCATAAAACCCTCGGCTATTGATTCTACTATGAAAATTGGCATTGCAAGTGAAAAGATCAATCAAGGACAAGTGAAAAAATTATATAATCTTGCATTTATTGCACCGTCAAATTTTACTTATAAAGATTTAAAACGCTAAATTTGAGCAAATTTATCCAACAATAAATTTTTCTGTCATGAAAAAAAGATTGAATATTGCTCTGGTCGCTCATGACAATCGCAAAAAAGACCTGATAGAATGGGTGGAATGGAACTGGAAAGTGCTTATCCCTCACAGAATTTATTGCACCGGGACTACAGGACGTCTCGTGGAACAGGTACTTAAAGAAAAAGACCAACCTTACGAACTTATCAGGCTGAAATCTGGCCCTTTAGGCGGTGACCAGCAATTGGGTGCTTTAATTGCAGAGGGCAAAATCGATATCTTTATTTTTCTCTGGGACCCAATGGAGCCACAGCCTCACGATGTTGATGTTAAAGCTCTGTTACGAATAGCAACACTTTACAATATCCCTACGGCAATGAATCGCTCGACTGCTGATTTTATTATAACGTCACCTCTGTTTGCTTCTGATTATAAGCCTGTGGTCAAAGATTATACAGAATATCTCAACCGCTTTGTTCCAAAAATCGATTTGTCTAAATCTGATGATAAGCAGAATGACTAAAGCTTTAAAAATATTATTAGTTGCTCTGATTTTAAGCGCGTTAGCTTATTTAGCTGCAATTTTTTACCTCCAAAGCCGCGATCCTTTTATTAAATGGGACTGGTCGAAAATAGATTTAAACAAAGTTTGCTATCCAAAAGAATTTCTCTGGGGTACAGCTACGGCAGCTTATCAGGTCGAAGGCGGTTTTACAAACAGCAATTGGAATTGGTGGGAGAACCAGACTTTACCGGATGGCAAACCGGCAGTTTTAAACCATCAAAAATGCGGCGCTGCTGACGACGATTGGAATTTGTATCCGATTGATATTCAGCTTATGAAAAAATTAGGCGTCAATGCTTATCGTTTTTCCGTGGCATGGTCGAAAATTTTTCCTTACCCTGACAGCGTTAACACCATAGCTTTGAGACACTACCAGGATTTATGTGACTCGCTCATTAATAACAATATTACACCAGTCGTCACGCTTTTCCATTTTACATACCCGAAATGGTTTTTAGATTCTGGCGGATTTGTGTATCAAAAAAATATTAAATATTTCGTAAAGTTTGCGGTAGTTGTCCATCAGGCTTTGAAAGACCGTGT
>WFZV01000238.1 GCA_015489395.1 Bacteroidales bacterium | reverse complement strand
GCGACATATTTATTATAATTGTGTTGAAAGATGGTAAAGTTTTGCTTTTTACCTGTTTTTGAGCGATTTTTTAAAATTTTGAATATGAAAATTAAGTTAACTGTCTTATTTTTAGTCAGTTTTGTTTATTCATTTTCTCAAAATCCTGCGCAAATTGTCAGGCGTGCTTATCTAAAATTGCAAGGAAAATCTGAATACGCGCAGATGCAAATGAAACTTATACGGCCCAGCTGGACGAGGGTGATTGAGTTTAAATATGCTTCGTTGGGGACAGATTATGCGCTTGTTTTAATTACAGCTCCGCAGCAAGAGCGTGGACAGGCGTTTTTGTTTATAAAAAACACGATTTACATGTACAATCCCAAAATTAATACAGTCATAAAATTAGGCGCTTCGATGCTATCACAAAACTGGCTCGGTTCTGACCTTTCCAATGACCAGCTTTTATACCAAGGCTCGATTATCAAAGATTATTTATACAACCTGAAAGGCACGCAGACTTTGCAAAATCGTAAGTGCTGGGTGGTGGAGCTTGTGCCTAAGCCTGATGTGGATATTGCCTGGGGAAAAGTGCTAATGTGGATTGACCAAAAAGATTATTTAATCCTGAAAATCCAGTATTTTGACCAGGACGGATATTTAACCAAAACACAAATCGCTTCTGACATTAAAAAATTGTACGGACGTACTGTGCCTACTAAATATACTGTGTTCTCAGAGGATACACCAGGACGAAAAACTGTGTTGATTATCAAAGACATTAAATATAACGTAGCTATTCCACAGAGCTTTTTTACTGTCGAAAACCTTAAAAAAGGAGCAAAAATCCGCTTTGATTTCTAAAATTACGGGTTATGCTGGTACAAATTGCCTGGAGAAATATCTGGCGAAACAAACGCCGAACACTTATAACCATTGCTTCGATATTTTTCGCCACATTGATCGCTTTGCTTACTCGCTCTTTTCAATTGGGTTATTACAACAATGCTTTAAATTCGATAATTGAACATTTTTCAGGTCATATCCAGATACAGCAAAAAGATTATTTCTTTAATCCGAGTATTAATAACCTGCTGGTTTACAATGATAAATTAAAACAAATCCTTGACAAAAATTCGAAAATTAAATATTACCTGCCACGCCTGCAGTCCGGCGTAATGGTAACAGCGAAAAATAAATCCCAATTCGCAATTATTATTGGCGTTAATCCTGAAAAAGAAAAGCAGTTCTCACAATTGGACAGAAAAATCGCAAAATTTAAAATCGACTCTTTAACCATACAAAAACTTAAATCCAAAATCCCGCAAAAAGACTTACAACTTATCCAACGCCAGCTTTTAGGCTATTACAACTCAGTCGCACAGCTACAGAAAAAATTTAAATACATTGACAAAAATTTACTACCATACACCAGCCTTGTGGCAAAATACAGCCGTATTCGCGGCCGTTACCTTAAGCAGCACGAAAATTCTGTGATTATTGGCTCTAAATTAGCTGATTTTTTCAACGTAAAAGTTGGCGACAGCATAATAGTTCTCGGACAGGGCTACCACGGCTTGACAGCTGTTGGGAAATTTAAAATCGTAGGGATTTTAAATTTCCCAAATCCACAATTCAACCAGACATTTATTTACATGCCGCTCCGTGCTGCCCAACAGCTGTTTTCTGCTTATGAGTTTGACCAAAATGGCGATACTTTACCTTTGGTCAGCTATGTGACTGTAAATACAATTTACCGCGCAACGATCCGTCCGTCTGATTACAGGGCTATTGAAAAAGTCCGCAACCAACTGCAAAAAACAATTAATAGTCCGCAGGTCAGGGTGCTGGGATGGCACGAACTTAACCGTCAATTATTAGAGCAAATCCAGACTGACAATATCAGCGGACAAATAATGCTGATTGTGCTTTTTATAATAATCGGACTTGGAGTGTTTGGTACGATTTTAATGATGACACTCGAACGGCGAAAAGAATTCGCTATACAGCTGGCTATAGGTTTGCGACGGGGTAAATTGCAGAAAATCATTTTGTTAGAAATATTGTTCATCGCAGTAGTGGGTATTTTACTGGCTGAATTGGTGGCTGTTCCGATAATTTTTTACGGCCATTATCATCCGATTTATTTGTCATCGCCTGAAATACAGCAGGCTTATGCAATGTTTAACGCTGAGCCAATAATGCCTATGGAACTTTTTGGGCAGTATATGCTTGTGCAGCCTTTGATTGTTCTGGTAATCATTGCTATAACAGCGCTTTATCCTGTTTTGTTCATTAAAAAGCTCAAAATCCCAAACAGTTTACATTTTTAAATCGTGCGAATATGCTTTTATCGTTAGCCTGGAAAAATATCTGGCGTAATAAATTACGAACATTAGTACTCGTCAGTGCCATAGCCTTTGGTATTGCAGGTGTGATTTTTTTCATTGGACTGTCGCAGGGTTTCATGGACGCACGTAATAAAAAGCTGATTGACACGCAATTGTCCCATATACAGATACATAATCCGCAATTTGAAAGCGTTTTTAGCTTGAAAGACACGATTTCAGATATTGCGCAGGTTGAGAGTTTTTTGAGCAAACGTAAATTTGTAAAGGGCTTTTCGTGCAGGTTGAAAACCCTGGCAATGGCTACAAGTCCGTATAATTCGGCGGGCGTGATGGTTGTTGGCATAAATCCTATTGACGAAATAAAAGTAACCAGACTTTACAGTTACATGGCAGATAGCGCAAGTAAGTATCTGGACAGGGTAAAACGTCAAAATTCAATTATTATCGGACATGCTTTGGCCCGGCGTTTACAATTAATTTCTTATCGTTTGACCGACAGAGTTTTGGCAGAGTTAAAGGATTTGGGTTTGCCACAGTCTGTCGTGGATTCTTTGGCACAGTTGAAAGATAAGCCTTTTCGTTTGTCCAGCACCTTTTACGATAAATTAGAGGAAGTTTTGCCGCAGGATGATTATAATAAGTACGCAGATGCAATTGCGCAACACGCAGCTCATTACCGTTTGCATCGCAGGATCATACTGAGGATGCAGGATATTAACGGACAGGTTGTTGAAGCGGCTTTTGTTGTGGTTGGTGTTTTTTACACGCAAAATGATTTATTCGATGGTCAGTTTGTCTTTGTGAAAAAGCCGTATCTGGCACAGTTGCTTGGTTTACCCGGAAATACGACTAATGAAGTTGCAATTCGTGTTGATAATCCGGATAAAGTTGTTGAATATCAGCAGGTTTTAAAGAAAAGGTTTCCCGAACTGTCAGTGAAAAACATGTACGAGCTTGACCCGATTTTGCGTATTTCCCGTACTCTGGTTTATTTGTATTATGCAATTGTGGAGATTTTCGTGTTTTTAGCTTTGTCGTTTGGGATTATCAATATCATGCTAATGGCTGTTCTGGAGCGCACCAAAGAATTGGGCATGTTAAAGGCTATTGGAATGAACCGCCGTCGTATTTTTGTAATGATTTTTAATGAGACTTTGCTCATCACGTTTTTAGGTGCTATAATTGGTTTGTTTGTGGGATGGTTGATTATCGTAATAACTTCGCATACAGGGCTAGATTTTACCCGGTTTGCTCGTCGTGGATTTGAAAGTCTTGGTTTTTCAGCAGTTGTTTATCCCAGAATACCGTTGTTAGCAATGCTGGAAGTTGTTGTATTTGTTGTTATTACAGCTTTTCTCTCGTCGTTGTATCCGACAATTAGAGCTTTAAAGCTCAAGCCTGCAGAGGCGCTTAGATATGAATTGTAAAATTGCTGTACCATGATAACTTATGGTTCATATTCCCGGAGTTTGCCGCAAAAGGTGATTTTAGTGGTCCTGGAGCTGGTTATTTTGTATGTATCTTATTTGATTTTGTTTAAAGGTTTGGGTAATGATGTTTTAAAAATGCTTGGTTTGCCGCTAAAGTCTGTAAACCATCTGCGTTGCTCGATAATTTTTACGTTAAATGTGATTTTGTTTTTAGCTTATTTACCAACGATTTTCGTGTTTGTACGGCGGAAAATTTCGTGGCAGGAAGCTGTAAGCTTGCCCATTGCTTTTAGTGTGTATTATTTAGGATTTTCGTTGTTGGGTTATTATGTGCCAAAAGCCACGAATTGGGTCGATTGGTTTGGCGTGGTGTTGTTCATTTTAGGAGTAAGTTTGCATTTTACAGCTGAGTTACAGCGATTTATGTTTAAAAAAGATTCGCACAACAAAGGCAAGTTGTTGACTACAGGGTTATGGCGATTGTCGCGACATGTGAATTATTTTGCCGATTTGCTATGGGTGACAGGATTTGCTATGGTAACACGCAACTGGTGGTCAGTGCTTATTGTGGCGTTTTTGTTCGTTTTTTTCTATTTTTTCAATATTCCGTTGCAAGAAAAGCATTTAGCTCAGAAATATGGTTCGCAGTTTCAGGAATATAAATCTAAAACTAAAGCTTTAATACCGTTTATTCTTTAAAAATCAAAAAGTTATGCCAGTAATTGTTGTTGAAGATTTACATAAAACTTATCAAAGTGGCCAGGTGACTGTCAATGCTATTCGCGGCATTGACTTGCAATTTGAAAAAGGCGAATTTACCGCTATTGTAGGCCCTTCTGGTTCTGGCAAAACAACATTGTTGAACCTTTTAGGCGGTATAGACTCACCAACAAAAGGCCGTGTGATTATCGAAAACGTGGATATTACCAAACTGTCTGATACTGAGCTTACTGATTTTCGGTTGTGGAACATCGGCTTTGTGTTTCAGGCATATAACTTGATTCCTGTACTTACAGCAGCAGAAAATATCGAATTTATCATGCACTTACAGGGCAGACCTAAGGCTGAGCGAAAAAAGCGCGTTGCTGAGCTTCTGGAGCAAATTGGTCTGAAGGACAAGGCTAATGCGCGGCCGTCTCAGCTTTCCGGCGGGCAACAGCAACGCGTTGCTGTTGCCCGCGCCCTGGCTGCTAAACCCAAATTTATCCTGGCCGATGAACCGACTGCCAATTTAGACAGCGTTAATACCGAGACGCTTTTGAACATTATGGAGAAATTAAATCAACAAGAAGGCGTTACGTTTATCTTCTCAACCCACGATCAGCGTGTTATTGACAAAGCCCACAGAATCGTACGAATAGAAGATGGACGTATTGTCGAGGATGTGCGTGTCAAATAGGCGCACTTTCGTTAAAGCAGTTTTTCGTATTGTTCGTACACAAAGTTGAGCAGCTCGTTGATATAATCTGCCGAAAAGTTAAATTCAATTCCAGCTGCAGCATAAACTTCAGGTATTGGCCTGGTGTAGCCTAATTTCAGTGCTTTTTCGTAATTGTCTAAAGCCTGTTGCGGGTTGAGCTTATAATTCCGCCAGATTGCAATGGCACCAAGCTGTGCTATTGCATACTCGATATAATAAAACGGCACTTCGTAGATGTGAAGCTGTTTTTGCCACAGATTTGCAAAATACCACTCCAGCCCTGTCCAGTCGATTATTTTTGGGAAATACGTTGTTGCTTGTTCCAGCCACGCAGCATAACGTTCGGCTGTGATGTGCGGATATTCTGTGTAAAGCCAATGTTGAAAACTGTCGATAAGCGCAATCCACGGCAGCACTTCAATAACCCGTTCGATTTGATAGCGTTTAGCCCGCCGTAAATCGTCAGGATTTTCGAAAAAGTGTTCCCAATGCTCCATTGAAATTAGCTCCATTGACATAGAGGCAAGTTCTGCAATTTCAGAAGGCGGTTCTTTTTGTTCGTAAATTTTTATGTCGGCTGTAAGAAAGGCATGAATCGCATGTCCGGATTCATGCAAAAGTGTTATTACGTCTGTGATTGTTCCAGCAGCGTTCATGAAAATAAACGGTACATTGCTCACAAGCAGCGGGTAATTGTAACCGCCGGGAGCTTTGCCTTTGCGGGATTCCAGGTCCAGATAGCCTTTTTCGTACATTGTTTGAAGGAATTGGCCGTATTTAGGCCGTACAGCGCTCAGGGTTTTTATGGCTTTTTGTACAAATTCCTGTGTTGAAGTGAAAGGTTGCAAAGCAGGCTTGTTTTCCACGTCAACGTCCAGGTCCCAGGGTTTGAGTTGTTTTAATTTTAGTTTGTTTTTACGGTATTCGAGGGCAGAGCCGTAAAGAGGCACAGCAGTAAGTGCAATAGCTTTGTCCAGCTGCAGTACGTCGTCCACGGTGTAATCGAACCTGCCTAATTCGTCGTGTTTGTAGTCCCTGAAGTTATCGTAGCCAGTATTTTGAGCTATTTGAGTGCGCAGTTTGAGCAGTTTATCCAGCAGGTCGTTGAGTTTTGTATAGTCTTTAAGCCTGCGGTTAGCTATTTTGTTGTAAATCTTTTTTCGCATGGAGCGCTGGTTGTCGTAAAGAAAACGGCTTGCTTGCTGGAGTGTATATTCTTTGCCTTTGCAACGAATTGTCATTGAGCCTGTTATACGTGCAAATTCCTGGCTTGTTTTTTCTTCTTCGACCATCAAAGGGATATTTTGTTCGCGGTAAAGTTCGACCTGGCGTTTGATAAGACGGATTGCAGTGAAATATTTTTCTTCAAGGTGTTTCAGAAAAGGGCTGTTGACTAATTTTAGGTTTAGTTGATGTTCAAATCTAATGACATTAGGCTGTATTTTTTCGATAAAAAATTCGTAGTCTTTGCGGTATTTTTCGTTTGTTGTGTCGCCGGTCATGCGGATGTAACGCCAACCCAGGTCTTCTTCGATTTCCATTAGCAGTTGGCTGCGGCGTATAAACCAATCTTCCAATTGCTGTGGATTCTGGATATTTTCGTTTAAAAGTGCTGTAAATTTTTGTTCTAATTGCTCCCAGGATTTAATCATGGTGCTTAAAATTTTAATTTTTAGCCAAAAATAGTAATTTTAACCTAACGAAGATTTTTCAAGTCTTAACAAAATGAAAAAATTAGTTGTAAAAGTTGGTTTTTGGGCATTGGGCAAAAGCGTTCAGCATGGCTGCAGGTTTGACAGGGATTTACAGCAAGAACTGCGATTTTTCGATGATGGTTTTACAATAACTTTGGAAGTATTTAGAAATTTTGCAGCTATAACGTGGCAAAAACAGGGTAACCGTTTGGTTTTTAAAGGATTTAACCGGAAAAATAATCCTGATTTAAAAGTAATTATCAAGGATCCCACATCAGCTTTCAAAATGATATTAGCCCGTTTGGGCATTGCGCAAGCCTATGCACAACGTCGAATCGCAATTGAAGGCAACACTGTCTATGCAATGGTGCTTACTCGTATCCTGGACAGGATAGAAGCGTATTTGTTTCCGGTTTTTTTAAGCAAAAAAATACTAAAACAAGTCCCAAAGTTTGGATTTAAACAATATCTAATTAATGCTTTGATTTACTTGAGCTTACCTTTTTAAATAGTATCCATGAAGTTTTGTTCGACTTTATTAAAAATCAGAATTCCAATAAAAAGCACTACAAAAGCAAAGATAAAGCTATAAGCCAATTGCCCCCAGGTGACTGTACCTATACCTAAAACAGATTTACGGAAAGCTTCTACCAGCGGCGTAATTGGATTGATAATTATCCAGATTAAATATTTCTTCGGAACCTGCGACAAAGGATAGACAATAGGAGTTAAATACATCCACAGCTGAACACCAAAACTAAGTAAAAAGGCTAAATCGCGGTATTTGGTTGTAAGCGACGAAACAATTATTCCAAAACCAAGTCCGTAAATTGCTGCGAAAAAGATTAATACTGGCATCATAAGCACAAACCAGGTCAAGTGAAGCTTTACACCTACAGCCACATAATAAATTATGAAACCAATGAGAAAAGTGAACTGCAAAGCAAATTGAAACAAATTTGAAATAACAACCGTGATGGGTATTACCAGACGAGGAAAGTAAACTTTACTAAATAATCCGACATTGCCGCGAAAAGTATTTGAAGTTCCGATAAAGCATTTTGAAAAATAATTCCACAAAACTACCCCTGCCATGTAAAATAGCATGTGCGGAAGTCCGTCAGTGGGTATTTTGGCTATTCGTCCGAAAACTATCGTAAACATTATAGTCGTGAGCAAAGGCTGGATAATAAACCAGAGTGGACCTAAAATTGTTTGTTTGTATTTTGCAATAAAATCCCTGCGAATAAGAAAGTATATCAAATCCCTATAATCCCAGATTTCTTTCAGATTCAGCTCAAATAATCCGCGACGAGGTTTGATTATTAGAGTCCAATTTTCCTGGTTATTAGTCATATCAAAAAAAATTTAGTGCAAAAATAAACTTTTTAATTCAAAAGCTAAATCTAAAAAAATTCGATGGTTAAATATTTTTGATTTATGTCTGTGATTTTGGTAATTTTGCTTAACATTAATTTATTAGATGCAAAAATCGAAAAATATGGGATTTTTAAAACGTGACTTTCCACCTGACCAGATTAGACGTTTCAAACGATATAACCGCATTTTATGGCTATTGGTTGCAGGGCCAATAATTTTTCTGTTTATCCTGATTTTTCTTATTTCAAAAGGTTTTATAGGTTACATCCCACCATTTGACGAGCTGGAAAATCCCAAGAGCAACCTGGCTTCAGAAGTTTATTCTGCTGATGGTGTGATTTTGGGTAAATATTATCGTGAAAACCGCACGATTATTGATTTTAAGGACTTATCGCCAAATGTTATTACAGCTTTAATTGCCACAGAGGACGTGCGATTTTATCAACATTCGGGAATTGATATCCGGGCTTTAGGTCGTGTTCTGGTTAAAAGTATTCTTTTAGGGCAATCAGCAGGTGGCGGTAGTACAATTTCCCAGCAATTGGCAAAGAACCTTTACCGTATGCGCGAAAAGCTTAATATCCCTGCCCGTACTTTGCCCGGTAAACTCTGGCGAATTTTAATAATGAAATTGCAAGAATGGGTTACTGCTGCGCGGTTAGAAAGGAACTACACCAAGGACGAAATTCTGGCAATGTACTTAAATACAGTTAGTTTTGGTCATAATTCTTACGGAATAAAATCAGCTGCTAAAACCTTTTTTAACACAACGCCTGACTCGCTGACACTCGAACAAGCTGCAACTCTTGTGGGACTTTTACGCGCACCAACTTACTATAGCCCTGTTTTTCACCCTGACCGGAACCTAAAACGCCGGAATGCTGTTATTTCACAGGTCGAGAAATACCAGGACAAATTAGTTCATCTCACAGGTTGGACGCCATTGACACATCATCAATTCGACTCTATTCGTGCTTTGCCATTGAAGCTTAGCTATACTGTCGAAACACACAACCGCGGCTTGGCAACATATTTCCGTGAATATTTACGATTATATTTAACTGCACATAAACCTAAGCCCAGCGATTTCCCAAGCTGGGACTCAGTCGGTTACCAACGTGCTAAATGGCTTTGGGACAATGACCCGCTTTATGGCTGGTGCAATAAAAATACTAAACCCGATGGCTCACATTACGATTTATACAGCGATGGCCTGAAAATTTACACGACCATTGATTCACGTATGCAGCTTTATGCAGAGCAAGCAGTTCGCGAACACATGAAGCAATTGCAAAAAATATTCGATAGATTTATACGGCGTTATCGTTATCCGCCATTTGACCCGCGTCTGTCCCGCCGCGACATCAAACGCATTATTGACCAGTCAATTCGCCGTAGCACGCGCTGGTGGACAATGAAATCCCAGGGTATCCCCGAAAAGCAAATCCTGGCATCGTTCTACAAGCCTGTTCACATGACAGTCTTTTCGTGGAACGGGTATATTGACACAGTTATGCGTCCAATTGATTCGATAATTTATTACAAGCGCTTTTTACGTGCAGGTTTTGTGTCTATAGAGCCACAGACAGGCTATATCCGTGCTTATGTTGGCGGCATTGACTTTAACCATTTCAAGTACGACCACGTAATGGTTGCCCGACGTCAGGTAGGTTCTACTTTTAAGCCATTTGTTTATACATTGGCAATGATGCCCGGACAATATTCGCCATGTTACAGGGTTCCTAATGTGCCAGTTACCATAACAGACCCATCGTTGCCAAAGCCTTATACGCCTAAGTTTTCGCATTCAAAATATGACGGACAGGAAATACAGCTGCGTACAGGTCTGGCTTTGTCGCTCAATCAAATTTCTGCGTGGGTGATAAAGCAATATGGTCCTGAAGCAGTAATTGAAATCGCACGGTCAATGGGCATCTGGAGTCCATTGCCAAAGGTTTACTCATTGTGCGTGGGGTCTGCAGAAGTTACTTTAGGCGAAATGGTTGGCGCTTATACGACTTTCGCCAATCACGGAATTCATGTCGAACCGATTTTTGTAACACGTATCGAAGACAAGTACGGAAATATTATTTCAACGTTTCAACCGCGTAAAAATCAGGCTATTGACGCAAGCACAGCCTGGCGAATGATTGTAATGATGCGAGGTGTGGTAAATTTTGGTACAAGTGTGCGTCTCAGGTATAAATACGGCTTTACAAGCGATATTGCAGGAAAAACCGGTACTACCAACGACAACTCAGACGGTTGGTTTATTGGCATTGTACCGCATCTTGTTTCAGGTGCATGGGTAGGCGGCGAGGAACGGAGTATCAGATTTACGAGCATGTATTATGGCCAGGGTGCAAGTATGGCTTTGCCGATTTGGGCGTTGTACATGAAAAAGATTTATGCTGACCCGCAGTTGAGTAAGATTTATAGTCCTAAAGACGTATTCCAGTTGCCTGTTGATTATGATGGAGTTCCGTACGATTGTCCGCCGGATATTCCTGGACAAAATGTAATTGATTCGACGAGTTATAGTCAGGAGCAGGTTGAATTTTAAAACAGCTTTATAAGTGCAAAGATGTTTGGAAGATAAAAATTTTTATTTTTTCTTTGTTGTAAAATTTAAGTGATTTTTTCCGGTAAAAATTTGCAGTATGGTCAAGAAAATCAGCTTATTATTGGCATTTGTCTTAGTTTTTGTTTCAGGAGCGTTAGCACAGGAATCTAACGGAGACGAAACTTTCAAAGGCTTTGACCCAGGACGTTATATAGTAGACGAAGTTTTAGACCATTACGAATGGGAAATTTTTAAGATCAAAAATACAGACGTTTCAATCCCTTTGCCTGTAATTGTCTATAGTAAACTTCGACACAAGTTTTATGCTTTTTGTTCGTGCAAATTACGGGAAGGACACAAATATAAAGGCTTTTTTATCCCAGAAGACGGCAAATTCCGTGGTCGTATTGTTGAGCTTGATGCACAGGGTAATCGAGTAAGACCCATTGATTTGTCGATAACAAAGAATGTGTTGGCAATCTGGATCAGTGTTTTGATTCTATTCTGGATTTTTATCCCGATGGCAAAACGTTATCAACAAAATCCGCTTTCGCCGCCCAAAGGATTCCATGCTTTACTTGAGCCTTTGATTTTATTTATTCGTGATGATATTGCAAAGACCAATATTGGCGAGAAATACGAGAAATATTTACCTTATTTGTTGACGCTGTTTTTCTTTATTTTCTTGAATAACTTGTTAGGATTGTTGCCATTTTTCCCTGGTGGAGCTAATGTAACGGGCAATCTGGCTGTTACAGGTGTCATGGCTACTTTCACATTCGTAATAACAACCGTTAGTGGTACAAAGCATTATTGGAAGCATATTTTTTGGAATCCGGAAGTACCGTGGTGGTTAAAAGTGCCAATTCCTTTGATGCCATTGGTCGAGTTGACAGGAGTTTTCACAAAGCCCACTGTATTGATGATCCGTCTTTTTGCGAATATACTTGGTGGTCATATAGTTAGGGTTACTTTCATTACGTTAATATTTATTTTCGCAGCATTTGGAGTAGCAGCAGCTTATGGAGTATCGATAATTTCTGTTTTGTTTGTAGTCTTCATCACATTCCTGGAGATGTTAGTAGCATTTATCCAGGCTTATGTTTTCACAATACTTTCAGCTTTGTACTTTGGTATGGCTTTAGAAACCGACGAACACTAATTATAAATTTAAAAATCAATAAAAATGGAATTACTCACAATTTTGTTACACGTTTTTTTACAGGCAGCTAACGACGTAGCAGCAAATGCAGCATTATTGGCAAAAATGGGTGCTGGTTTTGGCGCTGGTTTAGCTGTTATTGGAGCAGGTATAGGTATTGGACGAATTGGTGGTAGTGCAATGGACGCTATCGCACGTCAGCCTGAAGCTGTTAAGGACATCAGTGCGAACATGATTATTTCCGCAGCATTGATCGAAGGTATTGCTTTCTTCGCATTGATAGCTGCTTTCTTAATTATTTTCGTATAAAAAAACTTTGACTCTTATGGCGTCTTTGGTCACAAAGACGCCTTTTGCCTTAAATTTTAACAATAAAATTACATAGTTATGGAACTTATAACCCCCGGATTTGGTCTGATATTCTGGATGACTTTAACTTTTTTGATTGTTTTGATTATACTTAAAAAATATGCCTGGAAGCCTATTTTAGAGTCCATTAGACAACGGGAGGAGTTTATTAACAATTCGCTAAAGCAAGCTGAAGAGGCACGTCGTCAGTTGGAAAATGTTAAAAACGAAGCTCAAAAAATCTTAAACCAGGCTCGTCAGGAGCGTGAACAGATGCTTAAAGAAGCTAAAGAAATTCATGCACGTATTGTACGACAAGCAGACGAGGAAGCAAAGAAAATTAAAGAGCGTCGTCTTCAGGAAGCTTTGCAGGAAATCGAAAACGCTAAAATTAACGCTGTTAATGAGCTGAAGCAGTTTGTGGCTGATATTTCCATTGAAATAGCAGAAAAAATATTACGTAGCGAATTGTCAGATAAGCAAGCGCAAAAACAATTTATCGAAAAAATGCTCAAAGAGTCTAATCTCAATTAAATTTCTGTAAAATGAACGAAAGCAAAATCACAACACGTTACGCTAAAGGACTTTTTAAAGTCGCTCAAGAACAAAATTTGCTCAAACAAATCGATGATGACCTTGCTTTAGTCGCGCAAACTTTGAAATTGCCAGAGTTCCAGAATTTTATCAATAGTCCAGTTGTTCCTGTTTCTCAAAAAAAACAAGTTGTTTACGAGCTTTTTAAAGATAAAATCAACCAATATACACTTAATTTTTTGCTGCTTGTCATAGAAAATCGGCGAGAAAGCTTTTTGGACATTATAATAAAAGATTTTCACAAACTCTATAAACAAGCACTTAACATTACTGAGGTTGAGCTTACCACAGCTGTAGAACTCGACGAGCAACTAAAACAAGAATTTATCCAGATACTTTCCAAAGTCACAAAATCTAACGTTGATCTCAATCATACAGTCGATAAGGAAATTATCGGCGGCTTTATTATTCGTATTGAAGATAAACAATTGGATGCAAGTATTGCTTCTCAATTGAGTAAACTTAAAAAACACATTACCAACAACTAAACCACTAAATTATTTGCAAAATGGTAGGAATTAGAGCTTCAGAAGTTTCCGACATAATAAAACAAAAAATAGCAGGCTTTAAAACCGATACAGATTTCCAGGAAGTTGGCATAGTACTTCAAGTCGGCGATGGAATTGCACGTATTTACGGACTTACAGAGGTCGAAGCTAACGAAATGATCGAATTCGAAAACGGAGTTAAGGGAATCGTGCTTAACCTTGAGGAAGACAACGTCGGTGCTGTGCTTTTAGGTCCATCTGAAGGCATCCGCGAAGGCGATACTGTACGTAGACTAAAGCGTATTGCCTCGATTATGGTTGGCGAGGGACTTTTGGGTCGTGTGATAAACACAATCGGAGAACCTCTGGACGGCAAAGGACCTATTAAAGGCGAACTTTACGAAATGCCGTTAGAGCGTAAGGCACCGGGAGTTATTTACCGTCAGCCTGTTAAAGAGCCATTACAGACAGGTATCAAGGCTATCGACGCAATGATTCCTATTGGCCGCGGACAACGTGAGCTTATTATTGGCGACCGTCAGACAGGTAAAACGACTATCGCTCTTGACACAATTATAAACCAGCGTGAATGGTACGAACGCGGAGAACCTGTTTATTGTATTTACGTTGCAGTTGGTCAGAAGAATTCTACAGTTGCTCAAATCGCTAAGGTTTTAGAGCAATACGGCGCAATGGATTATACTGTTATTGTAGCTGCAAGTGCTTCTGAACCAGCAGCTTTGCAGTATTATGCACCGTATGCTGGTGCTGCTATTGGCGAATTTTTCCGCGATACTGGACGTCATGCTTTAATTGTTTACGACGATTTGTCAAAACAAGCTGTTGCATACCGCGAAGTTTCGTTGCTTTTGCGTCGTCCTCCTGGACGTGAAGCTTATCCTGGCGATATTTTCTATTTGCATTCACGCTTGCTGGAACGCGCGGCTAAAATTATCGAAGATGACAGCGTTGCCCGTCAGATGAACGATATCCCAGATTCAATTAAGGATATGGTTAAAGGCGGTGGCTCGCTTACAGCTTTGCCTATCGTTGAGACCCAGGCTGGTGATGTTTCGGCTTATATCCCGACGAACGTTATTTCGATTACCGACGGTCAGATTTATCTCGAAACTGACCTTTTCAACGCAGGTGTACGTCCTGCTATTAACGTTGGTATTTCTGTTTCGCGCGTAGGTGGTGCTGCGCAGATTAAGGCAATGAAAAAAGTTGCAGGTACTTTGAAATTAGACCAGGCTCAATATCGTGAATTAGAGGCATTCGCAAAATTTGGTTCAGACCTGGATGCTGCTACATTGGCAGTTATTGAAAAAGGCCGCCGTAATGTTGAAATTCTTAAGCAACCGAAGTTTACACCGTATCCTGTCGAAAAACAAATCGCTATCATTTACGCAGGTACACACAATCTTTTGCGCGATGTGCCTGTTGAAAAAGTTAAAGATTTCGAAAAAGAATATTTAGACTATTTAGAACAACACCATCGTAAAGACGTTTTAGACGTTCTGAAACAGGGTATTATCAACGAAGAAGTTGAGAAAATCTTAACAGATGTTGCGTTGAAAATAGCCAAAATGTACAAGAAGGACGATAACAAATAATTTTTCGTACTGATGTTGAGTTTTGATGAGCTTAAAAAGAAATGGAGCAATTTGTCTAATGTTCAGCAGTTTGAAATTTTAGGTTTTGCTTCGGCTTTGCTCCAGGATAATGAACAGGTGCCTGTGCAGATTCGTCCGGTATTGCAACAACGAAAAGACCAATATCAGAAACATGAGCAAGATTTGACCGACTGGCAACAGTTGTTTAACAAATTAATCGATGAACTAATTTAAATAGGTGATACGCAGAAAATTTAAAATACAGCTAATCGACTCTGCAATAGATGATCTGGACCAATTGATTGACTATTATAAAAAGTTGATGTTTAAATTTGCGAAAAATTTAATCTTAGAATTGGAGCAGACATTTAAAAATTTGCAGGCAAATCCGCACGCTTTTTCGAATGGATACGACGGTGAGTTTGGAATAATTAACCTTCGCAAGTACCCTGTTGAAGTTTTTTACCATATCGATGGACAAAATATAATTGTTTTAGCGATAAAACATAAAAATTTTAATCCAAACTACTGGATTGAACGTGTTTAAAATCAAACTGTTATGCAAAATCTTAAAGAAATACGCAAGCGAATAGCATCGGTAAAATCGACGCGTCAGATTACGCAGGCCATGAAAATGGTCGCAGCTGCTAAATTGCGTAAAGTGCAAAACCGGGTTATTCAGCTTCGTCCATATACAAATACTTTGAAATCAGTCTTAAATCATATCATTGATGCCCTGGAGTTTGATATAGACGATCCTTTGTTTACACAACGTCCTGTAAAAAAAGTACTTATCGTTGCAATTAGTTCAAACAGAGGATTATGCGGCGCTTTTAATGTTAATGTCGTAAAAAAAGTTCAGGCTTTAGTTGACCAATACCAAAAGCAGGGCATAAAAACAGAGATTTTAGGCGTCGGACGTAAAGCATCGTTGATTTTGCAAAAACGTGGTTATGACGTTATTTCGTCTGAAAATCAGTATATTGAAGAGATTTCTTACGAAAATTCCAAGCAGCTTGCCAATAAGCTTTTGGGCTTGTTTCTGAGCGGACAGTATGATAAAATCGAGATTGTGCGAAATAGCTTTAAATCCGCTGGTTCGCAAATGATTCTCAGCGAGCAATTTTTGCCTTTGCAACGGCCTGAAGACACAGGAAAGTCGTATCAGGCTTATTACATTTTTGACCCGAGCGCAAAGGAGATTTTACGAGAATTAATTTATAACAAAATGCTGTTTACTGACATATTTTATGCTTTACTTGATTCGTATTCAGCAGAGCAAGCAGCAAGAATGACAGCGATGCACAAAGCAACAGACAACGCTTCTGAGCTTATTCGCCAGCTTACTCTTACATACAACAAAGCGCGCCAGGCTGCCATTACTAAGGAAATTTTGGAAGTTGTCAATGGCGCCGAAGCTCTGAAAAACAGGCAGTAAGCATTGAGACTTGTTGCAGGAAAATAAAAATTTATCGAACAAAGCACAGGTATATAGCAATTTATGTTTTTTGTGCGATACGACGGCTGCCCATTGGGCAGCCGTCGTATTTTTTTCGGTGATTTTACGGTAAGGAAGCAAGTTTTGGGCTTGATTTTGTTAAATATTTGTATTTTTTTCGTGTAAATCTGGTAAATTTGAACAAATTGGCGTCTGAATTGTCATTTTTTGCTGTGCTGGACGTTTGTCATTGTTGATTTTTCGATTTTATTTAAAACGGTTTAAAATCTAAACGGTTCGACGTACATCATGGAGTACGTCAATTGCTGTAGTATGTAAAAAATAATGATTCGACAACAATGGAGGTTTTTGATAAATCTGACTTCTTTAGAAAGTACAATTTGCTGGTTCTTTTGGGACCGACTGCCAGCGGTAAAACTGCTCTGGCTGCGCATTTGGCTTATTTGTTAGACGGTGAAATTTTAAGTGCCGATTCCCGCCAGGTGTACATTGGAATGGACCTGGGTACTGGCAAAGATTTAGATGATTATGTAGTAAACGGCCGTAAAATCCCGTATCATTTAATCGACATTGTACCAGCAGGTTATAAATACAATTTGTTCGAATATCAACGGGATTTCTTTGCAGCATATCAAAAAATTATCGATCGCGGCAAACTTCCGATAATGTGCGGAGGTACAGGGCTTTATATCGACGCCATTGTGAGGAATTACCGACTTTTAGAAGTGCCGGAAAATCCGCAGTTGCGCCAGCAGTTAAGTCAAAAGTCAATGGACGAATTAATCCAGATGCTCAAGTCTTTAAAACCTAAACTTCATAACAAAACAGATATCGATACAAAGAAACGCGTTATCCGTGCCATTGAAATTGAGCTTTATTACAAGGAACACCCGTTAAAGCAACCGAATTATCCGCAAATTAATGCTTTAATTTTCGGCGTAAAATACCAACGTCAAAACCAGCGTCAACGGATTACTGAGCGATTGCACAAACGCTTAGAACAGGGCATGGTCCAGGAAGTCGAGCGATTGTTGAAGCAGGGCATTAAACCAGAAGATTTAATTTATTACGGGCTTGAATACAAATACATAACCCTTTATTTAACAGGCCAGATGGATTACCAAACAATGGTTAAAAAACTTGAAACAGCAATACATCGATTCATGAAACGGCAAATGACATGGTTCCGGTATATGGAGCGTAACGGAGTGAAAATCAATTGGATTCAGGGTGAATTGCCTTTTGAACAAAAAGTAAAGCAAATTTTACAAATTATTAACTCTTTGTTGTATAGCTAATTGCAACAAATTTGGTGTTTATTACGATTATTTATATAAAATTAATTTTCGAACGATGAACGAAAATAGGATAAAAACAGAACTAAATGATATTCAGCTTTTTCTGCTTAAAAATTTAGCTTTTTTGCCTGATCTGCCAATAAGCGCAAAGGACCTGTTTAAATTTCTGGGTATTGACAAAAACGTGATGATTGACTTTTTCGATGCTTTACACGATTTGTATCCCGAATATCTGGAGTACAAAAATAACTACTATATCCTACCAGCTTCTAAAGCTTATTTAATCATCAGGGAATTTAACCCATCGATAAAAGACATTTACCGACTTTTAGACTATTTTGTAAAGCTTTATTCCAGCCCTGATGAACAGAAAATCAAGATATTAAAGCGATATGAGCCTTATGTCATTTCGTTGTTGCGAACAGTTAAGCAGAAATCGATTGTTTTAGCTGATTTGTATGCCGCTTATGCAGAGTACTTACTGGTAATCAACCGTCTGGAGCAATCAACTTTTATGTTGTCGCAGGCTGTAAGTTGTGCGTCTGAGGTACAGCCACAAAGCCCGATTATTTCAGAATATTATTTACGAATAGCAGAAATTTACTTTGAACGGGAAAATTACGAAAAATCTTTTCAATACGTTGAAAGAGCCTTAGTTCAATTACGAAAAAGTCAACGTGCAATACCTCAGCTTGAATCGAGAATTTACTTGCTTTATGGAGATGTGTTGTTTTATCAAGGTCAATTTAACACATCTATTGGCTATTATCTTAAAGTCCTGGAGTTAAGCAAAGACGGCAAATACAACTTTTCGCCACTTATGTTAAGCCGTTTGCATGCCCAAATAGCAGAAAATTACCGGCAATTGCAGGATTTTGATAAGGCTTTAAACCATATAAAACGGGCGCAAGAAATATTAAGCACTGTCAACTCTAAGGAAAAAGAATTCATTTTAGAGCAAATACGGCTTCAGCGCCAGGTAATTGAGAACTTACGAAATTTGCACAGGATTTTGCACAAATTAAAAACTTACATGATAATTGTAGGCGTCGGACTAATGGCTGTACTTGCAGGAATCATTGCTTTTTTGATGTTTTTTAAGCAATAAGATTAACAAAATGGTACGTGAGGAAAGCCAGGACCCATGCCAGAGTCGTTGTGTATGTAGCAGAGAAAAGCGCCCATTTCCACGAACCACTTTCGTTAGCAATGGCCGTGATAGTTGCAATACACGGAAAATACGTAAGTACGAAAATCATAAAAGCTAAAGCCACTGCTGGAGTAAAAATTAACTGTCCTTTCCTTGGACCGCTTTCATAACGAGCTGTTTTTAGCTTGTGTCTGAGAATGTGGTTGTTATCAGCCTGGTAAAGTACGCTCATAGTACTGACCACAATTTCTTTTGCTGATGTTCCAGCTATTAAACTAACAGTCATTTTCCAGTCGAATCCTAAAGGTCGCATAATAGGTTCGAACAGCCGTCCCAGCCGCGCTATATAAGATTGTTCCTGGAGTTTGGCTTTGTACTGCAAATCTAATTTGTCCAGAGTACTGTCTAATTTAGCTTTATAAACCGTTGCCCGGGCAGGGTTAGCTTTTGCGAGGGAGTCGTAATAAGCCTGGATTTTAGTTTTTTGGCTTAAATAGTATTGGTCTAATTCCTTCGGG
>WFZV01000237.1 GCA_015489395.1 Bacteroidales bacterium | reverse complement strand
GTATAAGAGACAGATTTTGAGGTAATGAGTAAGAATAGATATGTTCGGTTAAATTAGTATTAAAAACAGAAATTTTACCGGGTAAATAATGTGGCTCTGTAAAATCTTGTTATTTGCGGAAATTTCAACTTCGTAAGCCATAGGATTTTAGTTTTGATTTAAGAGTATTTATAGAAATGCCCAGAGCCTGGGCTGTTTGCGTGAGGTTTTTGTTGAACATGTGATAAATTTTTATTATATGTTCTCGTTCGACGTCTTTTAGTTTTGTGAACGTAATTGGATTGTAAGTGATATGATATGGGAGATGTTCTGTACAAGCTTTACCATCCTGTGCGAAAATGTATAGATGTTCGATAAGATTTATTAGTTCGCGGAAATTGCCTGGAAATCTGTATGTTAGTAAAAAAGTTTTAAGTTCTTTGCAAAGAGTGAGTTTATTTCGTTTAAATTGTTGGGCTTTAATGGACAGCAAATGGTCAATTATTGACAGTTTTTCGTTATTGGAAAAAGTACGTAAGGGTGGAAGTTCGAGGATTACACCTAATCTGAAAAAAAGGTCTGATCGAAATTTTGCAGTGTTAAGTAGTTGATTAACGTCTTTGTTTGTAGCAGCAATAATGCGTACGTCAACTTTTTTGGGCGATTTGCCAATGGGCTGGATTTCGCCATTTTCCAGAAATCTGAGTAAAGCCTGTTGCATGTAAGGGCTTATGTCACCAATTTCGTCTAGAAAAACTGTACCGCCGTTAGCCTGTTCGAAAAGTCCCTTGCTATCAGAGTAAGCTCCTGTAAAACTGCCTTTTGCATGTCCAAATAATCGTGATTCTAAAAGTTCGTCTGTAAATGCTGCGCAATTTATAGCAGCAAAAGGTTTGTTGCGTCGGATTGAATTTTGGTGGATGTAACGGGCAAGTTCTTCCTTGCCTGTGCCTGTTTCGCCCAGGATAAGAACGCTGATATTGTCTGTTTGTGCTACTTGTAAAGCTTTGTCGTAAATAGATTCGAGTGATTTTGTGATTATTGGTGTTGGTTTTTGTGATTTTAGTTGGCTTTTGAGTGATTGTTCGCGGATTAAAACAGAATAAGGAATGCTGGATTTTTCAAAGTTCAGGATAAATAAATCTGGTTTGTCAGGCGATTGGCTTTCTTCTTTGCGTATAATTTGTAATACCTGTGTGTTTAAACCCAATGAAGTATGTAACAGGTACCATGCGATTTTCATGATCGCTGAGCCTGTAGAGAAAAAGATAAGTATCTGGTTGTCACGATATTGCATTAAGATGTTTTCGACCTTAGTTTTGATTTCTGCAAGATCATAGTGTACACCAGTTATTTCTACAGGTAAAATTTTGATGTTAAATCCAAAATAATCAGTTGCTTGACGGGCGAAATGTTTTGCCCGGTGTAGCATGTTGGTTGTTACAAGTAAAATGTGCTGGTTAATTTTAAAATCTTTGTAGTAATACTTGTAAAAATTCCAGGTTGGACCGTTGGTATTAGCCAGTTTGTCGTTGAGCATATCTTTTTCGACTCCCAGCCAGGATATAAGAATTTTTGCCATTTATCTCAGAGTTGAATTTAGGCAAATTTAAATAAAGTTTTTTACTTATAAAAAATTTACGGTGAAAACAAAAATTGATAGCTTTCTGGACTTTGTATTTCTTTGATAATTAAGTTGTTAAATATTCTGGCACGTTATTTTTTTAATAATATGGTCTCAAAAATTAAAAAACTTATATCGCTATGAGAAGTTTAATGGCAACATTGTATGATGTTTTCGCTACTACAGCGATTATTACCCATATTTGGACAGTAATAATTGCATTTACCCACGGCGGTTTTCTGGCCGGTATTGTTTCTTTATTCTTACCGTTTTTAGCTGAGCTGTTCTGGATGTTTAAAATGTTTGGAATAAACAACGGTTATGCTATCGTTGCGCTTATCCATTTGATTTTGTCAGTGTTCTTCTTTTTTTCGCATAGGAATTAAATCGATTTAAGATATACTGTTTTATTTGCTTAAAAAAAACTAAAAATTTTTTCAAAATGTCTAAACAAGAGAAGATTACAACACCATTAATTGAGTATTTAGAATCAATCGAATTACCAATTATTGACGATACTCAAAATTTGACGGTCGCATCGCAGTTAACCGTAAATAATGATCAGGAAGCGATTAAAGAACGTTATGG
>WFZV01000236.1 GCA_015489395.1 Bacteroidales bacterium | reverse complement strand
ATATGTTTGTGGTAAAAATCCGTACAATGCTGGCAATATGCTCGAATATTTTTGTGGACGGTCGATGATTAAAAAACCGGATTTTTTGTCCAATTCGTATTTGACAGTATCTGTCGGCACCATTTCAATGAAAGCAATGACTTCTTCAGGTGCGTTCGGCCCGATATTTATACCATGCCACGGGTGAGCTTTTTGCCTCAAACCCAACAGTTTACCGATTGGGTCTAAAGGTAGTTTTTTAGATTTAGCCATAACTTCAAACTTTTTTGTATTTGACAAATGTATTAAAAAAATCAGTTGCATAAAGTAAAAATTTGTTAGATTTTGCCTGTTGTTTGCTTAGTTCTTAGAATTTTGTAATTTTACGTAATAATTTCAATCGTTAAAATTAGAGATTATGGAACGTAAACAATTGGGTGATTCGGAATTAATACTTAACCCAGATGGCAGTATTTACCACCTGCATTTATTGCCTGAAGACATTGCCGACACAATTATTTTGGTTGGCGACCCGGGACGTGTTGACATGATTGGTGAGCTTTTAGACCATGTCGAGCTTACAAAGCAAAACAGGGAGTTTCGCACAATTACAGGCACTTACGCCAACAAACGGATTACTGTTTTATCAACTGGCATCGGAACAGACAACATCGACATTGTCATTAACGAGCTTGACGCTCTGGTCAATATTGATTTGAAAAATCGTACAATCAAAGAAGAACACACTACGCTCAACCTGATTCGTATTGGAACATCTGGCGCACTGCAAGCTGATTTGCCAGTTGACACACCTGTAGCTGCTAAAATTTCTTTAGGTTTTGACAGTTTGCTAAACTTTTATGCGGATCGTGACAAAGCTGCTATTTTAGATATGGAAGAAAAATTTATGGATTTTGTCAATTGGTCGCCAAAGCTGCATCGTCCATATTTTATCCCGGCATCGGATGAGCTATTTAATAAAGTTGCATTTGACATGGCTTATGGCATAACGATTTCAGCTCCAGGCTTTTATGGTCCGCAAGGTCGTTATTTACGTCTAAAACCATGGGACCTTGAAATGAACGACAAATTAAGCCAATTCGAGTACAATGGGCTGAAGATTACTAATTTCGAAATGGAAAGCTCAGCTGTCTATGGTTTAGGTAAATTGCTGGGTCACAATTCTTTGACAATTTGCAACATTATAGCCAATCGAATGAGACGCGAGTTTAGTAAAGATTACAAGAAAGGTGTGCGTAAAACCGTGGAACTGGTTTTAGACAGATTATCAAAAACTTAATTCAATGAACTTGAAAGAGTTAGAAGCTTTAATCAAGCTGCTTGACGATAAAGACCAGTTTGTCGTCGACCAGGTCGAAGGTAAATTGCGGGAGTATTACGCCCAATTACCATCTTCGGTCTGGTCGTCTTTTTACAAAGAATTACCGCCAACATCAAAAGAGCGTTTATATAACGTTTTAGCCCGGTTCAATTACGAAAAAAGTATTGACTTGATGAAGACCTGGCTGGAAAACCCGCTTATGCTCAGTGAAGCTTTGTTTATCGTAGCCAGGGTTTTAAACCCGTTTTTAGAGTACCATCAATTTTTAAGTTTAATTCTGAGATTTACCCGTTATTTTCCAAAAGATTTTTCGAAAAATTACAGTGCATTAGAGCAGGCACGTTACACCAGTCATATTTTTTACAAAATCGAAGGCTTTGAATGGTACCACACCCAGCCATTTGTCAAGTATCTTAATCCTGAGTACGTTGTAAAGCATGGCCGTGGTTCGCATATTACCTGGGCTTTGATAATTATTGCGGTTTTACAGTATTTTAAAATTAATTGGCTTCTGCTCAGCAACGTAGCTTTAACCCACAGTTATATCGTAATACCTGCCGACGTCAAAAAAACTCTTTATTTCTTTATCGACCCACGCACAGGCGAAATTTTACATACCACTCCTTTGTCCCAGGCAGACATCGAAGCTCTTTTGCAAACCAATTTTAAACATTATAATCTCCTAAATATCAAATCGTTGGTCTTGGCATTTCTGTTGGATAATGTACTTCCCCGCGAAATGGACGATATCTGGCAGATTTTTAACCGTTTTAACACAATGATAGCCAATTCAGACAAAAATTTTAAATAATTTGCCTGTCTTTATGATTAAATCTAACTTTGCGCAGATTTACACATTGCTATATCAACTTTCGTGCGCCCAGGAATCTGGCGGAAACTTTCTGTTTGCGATTTTTTTTGTAAAAAACTCACTTATTTTTAACAACTTAGCTTAAATCTAAAACATTTTCAACACATGCGCGTTCTGGTAGCGATGAGCGGCGGCATAGACAGCTCAATAACAGCATATTTACTCAAACAACAGGGTTATGAAGTGGTCGGACTTACTTTCGTCAATTACCTTGAAAATCCCAATGACCCGGCAGAACTGCAATTTGTCCGCGATGCGCAAACTATTGCAGAATTTTTAAACATAAAACATATAGTCGTTGACATCCAACAAGAATTCAAAACAATAATCGACCTGTTTGTCGAGAACTATCTCCACGGACAAACCCCTAATCCCTGCGTAATATGTAATCCTACGATTAAATGGAACGTGCTTGTAGAACATGCGGACCTGTTTGATGCTCAACTAATTGCAACAGGTCATTATGCACGTAAAAAATTCGAAAACAACAGGTTTTTCATCACGCAAGGAGCTGATAAATGGAAAGACCAATCTTATTTCTTATACCGTCTGCCACAGGCGTATTTAAAACGCACGCTTTTCCCGCTTGGAGACTATACCAAAGACCAAATACGACAAATCGCCAGTCAATTAGGCTTAAAAAATTTAATCAACAAACGCGAAAGCTATGACGTATGCTTCATTAAAAACCAGGATTATCGAGAATTCATAAAAAAGCAGGCTCAAAAAAACAATATCGAAATCAAACCCGGACCTATAATTGACCAAAACGGCAAACAGGTAGGCATTCACCAGGGCATACCTTTTTACACAATAGGACAACGCCGCGGACTGGGCATTGCGCTGGGTTACCCTGCTTTTGTAACAGAAATTCGCCCAGAAACTAATCAAATCGTGGTTGGACCTAAAGACAAAGCCACAAAACAATGGCTTTATGTTCAGGACGTTAGTCTGATGAAATACCCGGAAATTAAGCCCGGTCAGCAGGTCACAGTAAGAGTCAGATACAAAGACAAAGGCACACCGGCAAAACTTTACCCAGAAGACAATCGAATAAAAGTCGTTTTCGAAAAGCCCGTTTTTGGAGTCACACCCGGGCAATCTGCTGTCTTTTACGAAGATGAAGACGTGGTCGGCGGCGGAATAATCAGCAGTTTCAACGAAAATTTATAATAAACCAAAGCTTGTTCTCTGGCATATTTCGATTACAGCCTGAATAGGCATAGTTTTCATGACTTAATTTGCGCATAAAAACGAAAAAATTTACTTTTAAGCCAGCCAAAAACTTCACACTTTACCCAAAATGACTGAACGAGAAATTTTCTTACGCCATATCGGACAAACCAGTCCAAATCCACTTTTGCTCAACATCAAATCTGCCAAAAACATTTATTTATACGACGAACAAGGTAGACAAATAATCGACCTCTGTTCTGGCGTCTCAGTGAGCAACCTGGGACACAACCATCCTACTGTGGTACAAGCAGTTAAAGACCAGGTTGACCGCTACATGCACCTTATGGTCTATGGCGAGCTAATCGAAACCCCGCAAGTACAGTACGCTCGGCTACTTGTCGAAAATTTACCTGACAAACTAAACTCTGTTTACTTTGTTAACTCAGGCAGCGAAGCCATCGAAGGCGCCATGAAACTTGCTAAAAAATATACTAACCGCAGCGAAATCATCTCGTTCTGGAACTCTTACCACGGCAGCACACAGGGAGCTTTGAGTATTTTGGGCGATCTGGATTTTACCCGGCCTTTTAGGCCTTTGCTTCCAGATATTCGCAGATTAGACTATGGACAAATCGACCAGTTAGAGCAAATTTCCGAACGTACTGCAGCTGTTGTAATTGAGCCGGTCCAGGCCGAAGCTGGTGTTATTATTCCGTCAAAGCAATACATGCAACGTCTGCGTCAGAAATGCGACGAAATGGGCTGTTTGCTGATTTTCGACGAGGTACAAACCGGTTTTGGACGAACTGGTAAGCTGTTTGCTTTCGAACATTTTGATATTGTGCCTGATATTCTGGTCATTGCCAAAGCTGCTGGTGGCGGAATGCCGTTAGGTGCATTTATCGCTGACAAAAAAATTATGGATGTTTTGTCGAAAAACCCGCCTTTGGGACACATTACAACGTTTGGCGGACATCCTGTTTCTGCAGCTGCTGGTCATGCGGCATTAAAGGTTTTGTTAGACGAAAAAATTATTGATACTGTCGAGCAAAAAGGCCAATTATTTATCGATTTGCTCAAAGACCACCCAAAAATCAAAAACATACGAGGCATTGGTTTGCTCATTGGCGTGCAGCTGCATGATGCAAGCTCTATGAGCCGTTTAATGGAAATTTTTGTCAAAAACGGGCTGATGACCGATAGATTTTTATTTGCCAAAGACATGTTCAGAATCGGTCCGCCATTGATAATCACGCACGAGCAAATAAAACAAGTAGCACAAATTATTCGTAAATCCCTGGACGAGCTTTAGTACGTAAAAGGCTTGTGTCCGTATTGTTTGGCTGTGTTTGACTCGAATTTAACCCATTTTTTCGTAGGGATAACCACGCGAAAGCCGATTGTAATGTTGTTATTGTCAGGGCCTGCAGCGCGGCGGTTAGCTGGCGAAATGCTTTTTGCGTGTGTAGCCCACGAGCCGCCACGTACGACTTTCATCTGCCCATCTGGCGGGCCTAAAGGATTACGACGTTTACTTTTCTGGTAATAATGGTCATCGTACCAATCATAGCACCACTCAGCCTGATTGCCAAATAAATCGTAAATTCCCGGACGGGTGGGCTGTTTCGTAGCAACAGGATTAGGGTGATAACCAGAATTTTCGCGAAAGACAGCGTATCGCCGCAATGAGTCAATAGGTATTGAGTCAGCATTGAATTGCAACCGTGCTAAATATTCCCATTCTGCTTCGGTAGGCAGGCGTCCGCCTTTCCATTCGCAAAAAGCCTCTGCGCCCCACCAGCTAACAAAAGCCACTGGGTAATTTTCGAATCCTTTTTTTACGTAAAAGCGTCCGTTTTTTTTGTAAATCGGACATTTAAAAGTGCGCCATTTGCCGTTTAAATCAATCCATTTCGTATTTCCCTGAAATTGGTTGCCTTTGGCATTCAAGAATTTAACGAATTGTGCGTAAGTGACTTCTGTCTTGCTCACGTAAAAACTTGATACTCGTACTTTATGCCGTGGACGTTCGTCATATTGGCCATGGTCATTGCCCATGAAGAATTTACCGCCTTTAACAAAGACAAAAGTCGAATCTACCTGTCCAAAGGCTGATAAAAAGGCAAAAAGCAGCAGAAAAGTAAATTTAATCCTGGTCATCGTATAAAGCGATTATTTTTTTCACAAGCGGGTGACGTACAACGTCGCGTTGGTCAAAAATAACAAAAGATATACCGCTGATATTACTTAGCCGCTGGTAAGCATGGCGCAATCCAGACTGCTCTTTGTCGGGTAAATCTATTTGCGTAATATCACCTGTGACGATAAATTTAGAATTTTCGCCCATACGGGTCAGGAACATCTTAAGCTGGGTTTTAGTGGCATTTTGTGCTTCGTCCAGAATAACCACAGCATTGCTGAGTGTACGGCCACGCATGTATGCCAGAGGTGCGATCTGGATAATACGTTCTTCCATGAACATTTCAAGCTTACGTGCGGGTAACATATCGTAGAGAGCGTCGTAAAGTGCCTGCAGGTATGGGTCTAATTTTTCTTTATAATCGCCAGGTAAAAAGCCTAATTTCTCGCCTGCTTCTACAGCTGGACGGCTCAGGATAATACGTTGTACGCGATGGTCCCGTAAAGCTCTCAAAGCCAGAGCTATGGCAATGTAAGTTTTTCCTGTACCAGCAGGTCCTATAGCAAATACCAGGTCGTTTTTAGCAAATTCCTGAACCAGTTGTTTTTGATGGAGGGTTTTAGGTTTTATAGGTTTGCCATTTACGCCATAAACAAGGACTTGAGAGTCAATATTTGTCTCTATTTCTTCGATTTTATTAGATTTGTGGCTGAGAAGTTGCTCGATATCTGTGGCAGTCAGACGGTTATATTTATGGTAAAATTCTAATAAAAGCCGCATTTTTTGTTCAAAAAGCTCGATTTGTTCACTATCGCCAATTGCTTTTATGCTACTGCCACGCGCAACAATCCGTATTTTTGGAAAAAAGCTACGAATCCGTTCGATATTTAAATCGTTTATACCAAAAAAATCTGTCGGGTTAATGTCTTCAAGGTTAATTTTTTTCTCAAACATTAAAAACAGGTTTAATTTTTTTACAAAACCAAAGATAAAAATTTTAGCTTTGTAATGCTGCTTAATTTTTTCTAAAATGCCAATAATTAACTTATTTACAGACTACAGAAACGACCCGCTGTACACTGGAGCTATTTTAAGCCAACTTCGCCAAAGCTTCGATGGAAAAATAGTTGAAACGACTCATTTTTTGCCTTACGATAACCTTTTGACTTCAAGTTTTATCATTAAAAATCTCTACTCAAAATTACCCAAAGGCACAATACATTTGATTTGCACAAATACTTCCAATGTCCGCATAAGCCAATACCTGGCAATGGAATATGACGAACATTATTTTTTACTGGCAGACAATGGTCTTGTTGACTTAATCACTGACCAAAAACCTAAAAAACTTTACTCACTGCCTTTCAAAGATATAAGCAGTTTTGCAGAACTGGATATTTTATTGCCTAATGCAATAAAACTTGCCCATGGCGAAAAAATCGAAAATTTAGGTCCTCAAGTTTTTGAATACAAAAAAATGATACCGCGAAATCCTGTTTTTCTGGGCAACAAAATCGAAGGGACAGTAATCTACATTGACTCATACGGCAATGCGATAACAAATATTTCACGACAATTTTTTGAAAAATATCGTCAAGGCAGAAATTACAAAATATGGCTGCGCTTACCAATGAACATTTTACACAAGATTAATGAAACTTACAAAGCATCTCCTGGTGAATTCAATGCTATTTTTAACTCATTCGGACTTCTGGAATTGTCTGTCATCTATGGTAATGTCGCACAAATGCTCCAGGTCAAAGAAAACGAGACTGAAGTGGTTGTTGAATTTTACAAATAAAATCCTGCGAATTTCAAAAAAACTTAAAAATTTTAATTGCACAAAAAACTTTTCTATCTTTGCGCGGACTTTAAACAATCAAAAACGGGTGATGGGAAATTAAGGTCCAGTGCCTTAATTTTGAGTAACCCACAAAACTGTTTGCCATGAAAACAATTGACATCAAAGTTCACCGCAGGGACAAAACAGGTAAAAGCGATTCCCGTAAACTTCGTAAGCAAGGCTATGTACCTTGCGTAATTTACGGTGGAAAAGAAAATATCCACTGTTACACAACAGAAAAAGAGCTTAAAGACTTGATTTACACACCTGAAGTTTTCTTGATTAACATCGACATTGACGGCGAAAAGAAAATCCAGGCAATTAAGAAAGAAGCTCAGTTTCACCCTGTTACTGACAGAATTTTGCACGTTGATTTCTTAGAAGTTTACGAAGACAGACCTGTTAAAGTCTATATGCCGGTTAAATTAGTAGGATTTGCAAAGGGTGTTCAGGCAGGTGGTCAGCTTTACCAGCTTATGCGTTATATCAAAGTTAAAGGTCTGGTTAAGCACATTCCAGAACATCTTGAAGTTGATGTTACAGACCTTGGACTGGGTAAATCTCTCAAAATTTCTGATATTAAGTTCGATAATCTGGAAATTCTCGAACCACCAAGTGCTGTTGTAGCTTTAGTAAAACTTACACGTGCTGCTATCAGCCGTATGCAAGAAGAAGCAAAACAGCAGAAATAATAGCTATTTTCGCTATACTAACGAAAATAGGCTGCCAGATTTGGCAGCCTATTTTATTTTGTTTGATTAGACGATATTTTTTCGAATACACCTAAAAATCAATTAATTACAAAACTTGATTTTATCCAGCGTCGCTAAATTCAACACATTGTTACAACTAAAAATTTATTATCTTTGCAAGGCTTTTGAAATATCAAGCAAATTAGCCAAACATGTTTCTCAAAAATCTATTTAAACCCAGGCCTTTAATACCACCAAACGTCGAACCAATGCAAAAATTTTTAATAGTCGGCATAGGCAACGTAGGACCAGAATACGAAAAAACACGGCATAATTTAGGTTTTCAAGCACTGGACTACTATGCGCAAAAATATGATTTACAATTCGAGCCAAAACGTTACGGTGATGTTACTGTTCACAAGTATCGCGGACGTTATCTGCTTTTGCTCAAACCTGCAACTTTCGTCAATCTATCTGGTAATGCTGTACGCTATTGGCTTGACCGTGAAAAAATTCCACTCGAAAACATGCTAATTATTGTCGATGATTTAAACCTGCCACTGGGAGTTATCCGTATCCGTGCTAAAGGCTCTCACGGCGGACACAACGGTCTTAAACATATTTGCCAGGTACTTGGACATTGTAATTTCGCACGATTAAGATTTGGTATCGGCAACAACTTTCCTCCTGGCGGACAAGTAGATTATGTCCTTGGTGAGTGGTCTGAGCAGGAATGGCAGGTGGTAAAAAGCAAATTCCCTCAGGTCGTCGAAGCAATACACATGTTTGTTTTTCAAGGCATTCAGCAAACCATGAATTACTTTAACAAAAAAATATCGCCCAAGAAATAACTGATTTTAGGCATAAAACTTATATTTTTTCACAAAAATGCTAATTTAGGACTCAAAAACTTATTTAAACACAAATACCATGAAAACAGCAATCGTAGCTTTAGGAGGAAACGCCCTTCTACGCGGCAATCAGAAAGGGACTATTGACGAACAAATCCAAAACGCTACTGACACCCTCCAACACGTCGTAACTCTCATTGAACAAGGTTACAACCTGGTCATAACCCACGGAAATGGACCGCAGGTCGGAAATATCC
>WFZV01000235.1 GCA_015489395.1 Bacteroidales bacterium | reverse complement strand
GTGTTTCTATTTCTGGATGTCTTTTTAAATAATCTTTTAAACTTTCTGCAACAATCGTTCCTTGTGCGATAATTTTTACATTTTCAGGCATATACTGCTTTATTTTCGGCAAAAGCAAAGGATAATGAGTACAAGCCAGAATAACTGTATCGATATCAGAATTTTGCTTAAGTAATAAATCAATGCACTTTTGAACAAAATAATCTGCGCCAGGCCCAAGATGTTCATCATTTTCCACCAATGGCACCCACATGGGACATGCCTGCTGAAAAACCTCTATTTGCGGAAACAACTTCTTTATCTCCAGAACATACGAACGTGACGAAACTGTCCCAGGTGTTGCTAAAACTCCTACCTTTCCGGTCTGCGTAAATTCACCAATTGCCTCCACACTTGGACGAATTACCCCTAAAACCCTGCGATCAGGTCCTATTCTCCGTAAATCCTTCTGCTGTATCGTACGCAATGCTTTAGCTGACGCTGTATTACAGGCTATTATGACCAATTTCGAATCAAGCTCGAATAATTTTTTTACAGCCTGATAAGTATATTGATACACAGTCTCAAATGAGCGTGTTCCGTATGGCGAACGAGCATTATCTCCTAAATAAATATAATCGTACTCAGGCAGAACTTTTAAAAACTCTTTTAGAATCGTTAATCCACCATAACCTGAATCAAAAACTCCAATGTACATATCTTTCTACTTTTTATGACGTTTACCGTGCAATTTCTGTTACGTATATCAAGATTTACACGAATTCACATTTCAAAAAAACGCTCGAAAATTACCTGCGGGCAATTGCTAAAAACTAAATTTTCTTATTTGCAGTTAGCCAAATAACTTGCGAATTACATATACGGCGCAGGCTGAAGCCTGCGCCGTATAACCCCTTTTCGTTTCACCGCTATCTAAACGTACATTATTCGACAAAAAAGCTTACGTCATCAAAAAAAGCTATTTTAATCCCAAAATCTTTTCGACCTCGGGTGTAATATCATCAACTTTTGTCTTGTTTATGTAATACACATTGTCTTTTGTAACAACAAAAATATAGCCTTGCTTTTTAGCAATAATATCCACTACTGAATCTACCTTGTTATATACAGGTTTGAACAAATCTACTTGCCGTTGCTGCAAAGTCTGCTGCGCAGTATTCTGAAAATTGACTATTCTCTGCTGTAAATCAGATAATTCCTGCTGTTTAAGCTGCAATACAGCCGGCGACCATTTATTCGAATCATTGGCAGGCAACTGCATATTTTCTTGCAACTCCTGTAATTTTTTATTGTATTCTACCTGCAATTGCTCCAACTGATTTTGAACATCACGATATTCTTTCTCCAATTGAGCTTTAGCTTTTTCAAATTCAGGCATCTTGCTAACAACAGATTCCAGATCTATATAGCCAAATTTCTGTGCATTGGAAAATGTAATGCCCGCTATGAACACTACTAAAAACAAAATTGCTTTTCTCATTTTTCTATAATTTTAAAGTTTAGTTTTAACAAATTAATAACCTAATTTCTTCAAAACCAAATCGCTTTTATCATTAACCGGATTAGCGTACAATATTTCGCCCGTGGACTTATCAAACACATAATCAACATGTAACTGCTCTGCAATATCTTTAACCGCTTTATACACATTATCCATAATCGGCTTCATAAGCTCCTCGCGTTTCTTTGCCAACAAGCCATCAGGACCAAAATACTGTTTTTGTAACTGCTTGACTTGCTTATCTTTCTGCATAATTTCATTTTTTAATCTCATCTTCATCTCTGGTGTCATCAAAACTTCATTCTCCTGATAAACTTTGAACAACGAATCAACCTCCTTGACCTTAGCATCAATTTCTGCACGATATTGCTGTGCTAAATCATCAAGCTGCTTCTGAGCATCTTGATAAGCAGGGATTTTGCTTAAAATATAATCAGTATCTACGTGTATTATATTAGACTGACTCTGTGGAGCTACAAAAGCAAACAAAACAACTAACAAAGCTGCAATAGTTGCTAAAAAAAGTGTACGTTTCATAACTATTGATTTTATATTTGTTTAAAATTGTTGTCCAAAAACAAAATGATAATGGAATCCACCTGAACCTGGATTGTACGGTATGTCATCCAAACCATACGCAAAATCTACACCAACCAATCCCATCATCGGAATAAACATTCTCACACCAACACCAATGGAACGATATAATTTAAACGGATTGAATTCATAAATATTCTGCCAGGCATTTCCTGCTTCTGCAAATCCTAAAACATAAACAGTAGCCATCTCCTTCAAAATAACAGGATAACGAACTTCAAAAGTATATTTCGAATACAAATGCGCAATTTGATGTGCAGGATCACGTTCTGGTGTCAAAGCTGCCCGTTCATAACCACGTAAACTAATAAACTGCTTACCAAACGTGTAATATCCCATCGGATCACCACCCATTACATAACCCTCGAATGGCTCATAACCTATTGCTTTGTTGTAATACCCCAAAATTCCATATTCCAATTTCGGTGCTAAAACCAGATCACCCCACAAACGGAAAAACCACTGACCCTTGAACGTAACTTTATACAACTCAACCCATTTCATTCTCAACGAATCTGCTAAATGTGCATAATCTTTCTTTATAAACAACGAATATGGCGGAGTCAGCTTTACTGTCAACGATAAATTCGACCCAGACCGCGAATAAAGCGGATTATCAACAGAATTACGACCAAACATTGTCGTAAAACTTATTAAATGATACAAACCGTTGGGAATCTCCAAATAATACTGCAAACTATCCATGATATACAAATCGTACGATAAAGTATTCGACAAAACAAAATAATCATCCGGCCACTTTAACCTACGACCTAAACCTACGCTCGCACCAAACATTTTCAATGTTCCTTTCTTGAAAAACGGATTGTTTTTTGCAAAATACGGGTTATAATTGCTCAAAAAATTGTAATAAATCGATATTGAAAACGAATTAGGCTTTTTACCACCAAACCACGGGTCCATAAACGAAAAGCTGTAACTCTGGTAACTTTTACCGTTTGCCAGAGCAGAAATACTCAATTTCTGACCATCGCCTACTGGAAGCGGCGCCCACTGATCTAAATGCGGAATATTTCGAACCGAAAAATTATTGAACCTCAAACTGGTACGTCCTACAAAACCATAAGCGCCCCAACCACCGGAAAGCTCAAAAACATCATTGGATTTTTCGACCACATGGTACTTAATATCGACCGTGCCGTTTGCCTGATTGGGTATTGGCGTTGGCGTTAGCTGCTCAGGATCAAAATTACCTAAATTGGCTAGCTCCCTTATGGAACGAACAAGGTCTGCTTTGCTAAACAGTTCACCTGGCAAAGTACGCAACTCTCGACGAATAACATGATCGTTCGTACGTGTGTTTCCTGTAATAATTACATTATTTATTCGTGCCTGTTGCCCTTCGTAAATCAAAATTTGAACATCTACTGAATCATGGACTATACGCTGCTCTTTGGGTATTGCATGGAAAAACAAATATCCATCGTCTAAATACAAATTCGCTACAGCATCATCATCGGTTGTTAAGCGCTTTTCAAGACGGTTTTGGTCATACGGATCGCCTTTTTTAATGTCCAACTTCTTAGTCAAAAACTCCGAAGAATACTTTGTATTTCCGACCCACGTGATATTACGAAAATAAAACTTATGTCCCTCGTGGATTTTCAAGTAAATGTTCAAAAATTTATTACTTATCGGATAAACTGAATCTTCAACAATTCTGGCATCACGGAATCCTAATTTGTTATAGTGCTTTATGATGTTATCTTTGTCTTCTTTATATTTATCAGGTATAAATCTTGACGGCTTCCAAAAACGGTAAAAACGTTTTCTCTTGGTATTTTTCATCCAGGCAAGTATCTTATGTGTTGGGACTTGCTGATTACCACGTACTATTATATTTTTGATTTTGACACGGTTACGTTTATCGATATTTATGTAAAGATTAACGACGTTCTGGTACATGGTATCATCGACCATCTTAAAAGTCACCTTTACAAAAGGATAGCCTTTTTTTGCAAAATAATCTTTAATTTTCTTTTCTGCCTCAATCAACAGACTATTCGAAACTTTTTTACCACGCGTCAGATTTAAAATATCGCGTAAATCAGACTCCTGGGTTTTGTTTACACCTTTTATGTAAAGATTTAACAGTCTTGGCTGCTCTTGCAAATAGAAATTCAAATAAACTTTATCGCCTACTATTTTGGTTATTGAAATTTTCACGTCAGAAAACAACCCCTGATCCCATAGACGTTTTATTGCTTTTGAAATATCATCGCTTGGAATTTTAATTTTTTGTCCCACACTCAAACCAGAAAGCATAATAACAGCATCCTGACTCAAATAACGAATTCCCGAAACTGTAATGCCAGCTATTTCGTATTCTTTAGGGTTGGAATAATCGACGAATTGTTGTGCTTTTGACGATAAAAAGACAAAAAACGTAAGGCTTATAATTATCAGGATTTTTTTCATAACTAATTAATTTTCTAATTGTTCTGAAGTTTTGCCATAGCGACGTTCGCGCTGTTGGAAATTATAAATTGCTTCGAAAAATTGTTCTTTTCGAAAGTCTGGCCATAAAACTTTTGTAAAATACAGCTCAGTATAAGACAGTTGCCAGAGTAAAAAATTACTTATTCGCAGCTCGCCACTGGTACGTATTAAAAAATCAGGGTCAGGTATGCCTGCGGTATAAAGATGATTGGCAAACACTTGCTCATTTATTTGAGAGACCTCCAATCGTCCCTCTTTTACTTTTTGTGCAATTTGCCGAACAGCATTAACGATTTCCTGTCTTGAACCGTAACTTAAAGCAATAATAATCGTCATTCCTGTGTTGTTACTCGTCTCATCAATAGCCTTTTGAACCGCATTGTAAACATCTTGGTCCAGACGACTTAAATCTCCGATAACTTTTAACTGTAAATTCTCTTTTTTAAATCTGTCTAATTCTTCAGTAATCTCCTGTACTAAAAGCTGCATCAATGCTTTAACCTCATGCTCAGGCCTTTGCCAATTTTCACTCGAGAAAGCATATAACGTCAAATATTTAACACCAATCTCGCCGGCTGCCTCAACAACTTCCTTTGCTGATTTAACACCTTCCCGATGTCCAAAAATTCGGTCTTTATTACGCTGTCTCGCCCATCGACCATTACCATCCATGATTATTGCAACATGTTGTGGAACCTTTTTTAAGTCTAATTTATCCTTAAAACTCATAAAAACAGCGCTATTTTTAATCAGATGCAAAGTTAAAACTTTTTGTCTTATTACAACTTACATAAACATAAAAAATACAAATTAAGCAATACTGTACAAACAAAAATTTGGCGATAAATCTCGTTGCTCTATCAGCAGAGCCAGAGTAAAAAAACTCCATCGCTTCTTTAACCAAACGAGGCTGTCCAGTGGACAGCCTCGTTTGAACTCGACTAAACTATAGCTTTACGATTAATAATAAGTATAAACCGGGCAAGGTGGCTTGTGACGAAATAGCTGATACGTCACGTAGACACCAATTAATGAATAAGAATCAGGATTTGTGTTATATGAAGTCTGAATCGAATAATAATCATCTCGCTTAATACGGTCTAAAAAGTCAGAATAGGTCCAATCATAAGTTATCTCTGCTCCAATTGTAATTTTTTTATTAAAAGCATATTTAACACCAAAACCTACAGGAAACGAAAAGTCAAATGCATAATACGGGTCTGGAACAGTAATAAATGAAATACCACCTACGATATACGGGGTAAAATAATATTGCTTGAATTTATATTTATCATATCTAAAAAAGTTAAATTCACCACCTAAATGAATTTCGCCAAAATAATATGAAAACTCCCTTCTACGCAATGACCGTTGATAAAGATCTGTTGACTGCCTGGAGCTACCTCGCAAATTGACCAGATAAACTCCAAATCTAAAAGCATAACGATAATTAAAATTATGGCGATAAATCATGCCTCCGTAATACGATGGACTCATAAATGGGATGAAATAATTTAACTCACCAAAATAATTACTGCTTCCTGCTACTATACCAATATTTCCATTTTCCTGGCTGCGTAAATCATATCTAACAAAAACCAGGGCTAAAACTGTTAATATTAATGCTAATTTTTTCATAACTAACTTAGTATTTGGGTTCTAACGGAACTTGGGGCGATGGATTCTTCTGTTTTTTTTTAAAGTGTAATATACATGTATAACGGTCAAAATATACGCATCATTGTATTCAGGGTCTCCACGTCCTTTCTTTCCTGAATGATAAGCCTCTGCTGGTCCTCCAATCTCGGGAGGTTCATAACTAATTATTTGTAAATGACGATCAGCAAAATAATGCCATACTTGCGGATCAACTCCTTTCGGATAAGATAATTCTGGAAAATCGTCATAATTAAAGTAACGGTCATGAGCATCATCTAAATAATCAGTAGAAGTATAACGGTTCGAGATTTCAATACCTACAGCCCATTGACGGTTTATGTTATATTTAGCACCTAAACCTATTGCTATAAAAGCTGCAAAAGGTTTATATGGCTTGGGCGTGTGTAATTGCTCGTTTGGATCATAAAAATTAGTGTACGAAATATTTGCATACTGACCTTCTGTACCCAATCTGCGAAGTGAATACCACTTACCATCTGTGTATTTTGCCTTGGGTTCATAATAAAAACCTCCAAATCCGATAAAGAAGTAAGCAGCTAAATTTCTAAAACTCCCAAGACTCGAAAATGCATATCGAGGAATAATATGTTCTTTGATAAAATAATACTCAAATTGTCCGCCTAATTCTACTACAGGAGAACGAAAACTTAAATTTCTTGCTTTTCGACCAATATGTCCTGATACTTTATCTGAACCATAAAGCATAGCATAAGTCATAAATGCTTTTACAGCAATATAATCTGCTACTCGCATTCTAAAACCAGCTTGAAAAGTCGGGCGCGTGCTTTGTATATCAAAATCTCTTATGCCTAAAAAATGTGCAGCATCCTTTTTCCCGCCTCCTAAATCACCCATAAAATTATTTGTACCTGTTCCAAAATATACTGCTTTTGACTCTCTACGCCAATCTTGCCCAAAAACTATAAAAGGCAAAATTAATATTATTAAAACAACTACTCGCTTCATGTAATTATGATTTTGTTATTCTAAAACGTAAATATAAAGAAAAAATTTTTTCGATTCAATAATTTTAAGTGTAAAAGACTATTTGTTACGACGATCGACACCCCACATTAACTTACTACGAAGTGTTGTGAAAAAAGTTATATTTGGCAATCGCACCATTTTAAGCGTTGATTTTGACTTTTTTAAAACTAATTCCGTGCCATTCTTTAGAAAAATATTCCTCGCATCTAAGGCAGCTAAAAACTCATCTCCCCGCCCCTGTACACGAATTTTTATTTCTACATCGTCAGGTACTACTACTGGGCGTACTGACAAATTATGCGGAGCAATTGGAGTTATTACAAAATTTCTTGACTGCGGAGTTAAAATAGGTCCTCCTGCACTTAAAGAATAAGCTGTCGAACCCGTCGGAGTTGAAACAATTAAGCCATCTGCCCAATAAGTCGTCATATACTCTCCATTTAAATACACCTCAACACTAATCATTGAACTGGTATCCTTCTTCTGTACAGTCAATTCATTAAGTCCACGATTAAATCCATTAAAATAGTCTTGATCATCTTTTATTTGTACCTCAATCAGAGTCCTTTGTTCAATTTCATAACGATTTGTAACTAAATAATCGACAGCCCTGGGAATATCTCGTTTGGATACATAAGCCAAAAAACCAAGATGACCGCTATTTATACCAAGCAAAGGTATATCCGAATCTCTCATAAACGCTACACACTCCAAAAAAGTTCCATCGCCACCTACACTGAATATAAAATCCACATCGTACAGCTCTTCCCTGTTCTCAAATAATCCTTTTATACGCGGCGAAAAAAATAAATTTTCTGTTATGAACTGATAAAAAGGCTTATAAACATAAATCGAAATATTGTACTTATTGAGGCGCTCAAATAGCTTGTAGATAGCATCATTAAAGGATTCTCGAAAATTC
>WFZV01000234.1 GCA_015489395.1 Bacteroidales bacterium | reverse complement strand
TTTTTGGCTCTATTTTAGTTCTTTGAAAGCTTATTTTTCAAGCTCAACGCAGCAAAACTTTTACGTCAAAATCATGAAACAGCCCACAGAAAATTTATCGAAAGGAAAAAGGCAATAGGCATAAGGGAGTTTATTTCTTTTGTCCGTTGTTTTGATCTTTATCAGCTTTTTCCAGATCGTCGATAATTTGTTTAATCTGCTCAGGTCCTAAATTTTTCGCAATGATTTTCTTGTCTTTGTCCAGTAAATAGACTTTAGGTGTTGCGTTGATGTCGTAATTAAAACGATGTTTGTCAAATGGGTTCCAGGCATTTATCCAGCCGTCAGCGTAAAAATGGTGTTTTTCGACAAAATCAAACCATTTTCCGATATGATTACAGAAACGCGCCCAGTCGTCTGTGTTTCTTTCCAGGTAAATATCAAGAACAACAACGCCTTTATCTTTAAGGTCGTTTGTAAAAATTCGATAAAGCTGAGGAGTTTCTGCACGGCAGTGGCTACATTCTGGGTCCATGAACCACAGCACAATGTATTTAGCTTTTATATCGTAAAGATTTATGTACTTTGGAAAGTAAGCCATGTATTGCGCAATTAAATCCGACAGAGGTGCGATTCGGTCCTCGAATTTTGGATATTTTTTCTCCAGTTCAAGGCCTTTTTTCTTCATTTCCTCAAGGGGGATTCGTAATTTTTCAATTTTAGCGCTATCGTTGGGTAATACAGCTAATGACATTTGAGGCGCTTTCATGCCAATAAGACAATTCTTTTTGCGGGCGATACGTGTTTTAAGCCTATCGATAAAATCTTTGCTACTCCATTTTGCGTCGCGGATATAAATTTCGGCCAGATGAACATAAACGTTCTCAGCAATCATCATGTGGCTACGGGCATATTTGTTGAAAAGATGGATAAGCATCCATTTATAGAGTTCGTCGTTACCACGGGCTTTTGACAGTAAAAAGTCAACTGCCTGATTAAGTGAATCAGGGTGTTGGATAATGACTTTGTCCAGATAATTATCGATTTTTTTATCGTACAAAGGAGTGTAAAGCATAGAGATATCCGAAAGGTCAAAGTTGTCGAAATAATGTTTTTTCAACCAAAGGTATTGTTGTAGCGGGTCTGTAATAGAATCAGGAACGCGTACGTCAATTGTAGCTTTGAGAAACTTTGTCACGAAAAGATCAGGATATTGTTTGGCAATATTGTTTATGTAATCTTCTCGTTGTTTACTAAGTTTTTCCAGCTCTTTTTGTAATTTTTTCTTTTTCGCTTCGGACTTAGCTTGTTTAAGTTGTTGCTCGATTTTGTTAGCTTGTTTAGAAAGTTTTTCCATGAAATGCAAATAGTCCAGATAAATTTTATTGTCTAAAGAGCCTGTAATTTTAAGATTTTTGTATAAATCAGTTGTATCGTTCTGTACGCTAAATGTCTGGTCGTCACCCATTACGATATCGAAATAAGTTTTTGTTTTTGGAAGATAAATCAGGTACAAGCCATCGATGAGTTTTTTGTGGCCTTTAAATACAGCATGTCCACGAGCGTCAGTTTTAGCCGTATCAGCAGGTATCATCTTATCGGCTTTGTGATAGCCCAAAATTATATTTGAGTTTTCAGCTCCTTTGATAGTAACGTCGATTTTGTAACCTTTTTGAGCAAAAGCAGTTAATGCAAACCAAAAGCTTATTGCTAATATTGCTAATCTTTTCATCGTTAATACATTTTTGATTTCATATGTTTATCAAATATACTCAAAAATCGTCCAGTTTGTTATGCTTTTTAGGTATTTTAATAATCGGACTGAACTTTAGAATTTTAGTTTGTTAAAAAAGAAAATATTTTGGAAAGCAATGGTTTAGAGTGATTTTTACGTTTAAATCCATAAACATTTTTGGCAATAATAATATAATGTCCGCGATTAAAAGTGCTTTTAATTGGCACAGGAAGTTTTTTTCGTCTCAAACGGGCAGTCATTTCTTTATATAGCTCTGCCACAGTGATATACTGTTTTTTATTTTTAAGTCCACGGTTTAAAATTTTAATCATTTCGCCAGTAAAATAGGTAGGTTCCTTGGGTTTGCCGTTAGGGTAAAGAGCTGGTTTATTTTCGGAGGTTGAGGTAATTATGTAGCCGCCGGTAAATTCGTTGATATTAAAATTCGAGTGTATTCTACCACTGTAGCAAGCGTCAATCATCAAGACTTTTCGCTGGGTAATGACATTGTTAAATAGATTTCGTAAGTAATTAATTTCTATGCTTTCTGCTTCTAAGAGTTTTAGCGTGGTGTCGCGTGTGGATAGATAGACTTTAAGGTTTTCGGGACTGACCAGACCATGTCCACTGTAATAAATAATAGCGGTGTCGTCATAATTAACAAAATGTTTGAAGAAATATACCAATTTACGTTCGATTTCGATTTTTCCCTGGTCTAATGAAAGGATAATGTTTTGCCTGGGTACGCCTAAAATCTTTGGGTCAGTGAAAATTTTATAAAGTTTTCGAACATTAATTTTAACGTTTGGCAGGTTATGCAGCTTTTTGTCCAATGGATATTGCGAAACGCCAATAAGTAAAATCTTGTATTTCTGAGGGTTAAATGCCATGAATTGTCTTTTTACCTAAAAGCTAAAGTAAAAAAATATTTACAAGTTTACAAGTTATCTTTGCGTTGGTCTTTGACCAATGATATTTCCTGGAGGTTCGTAAAAGCATACTAATACGTACATGCCAGACGGCAACTTGGAATAATCGCAACCTACAAAACGGGTGTCGTACCAGATTATTTGCGTGTAGTGCTTGAATAACAGCAGATTATCGTTAGTAATTTTTTGACCGTGATAAAAAATTTGTTCTTTTGCCCAGTAATTGACTGCATTAATAAATTTTGCTGTGTCGTCGGTGTAAAAAAGATTTTGTCCATAGCCAAAACTGTTGTGAGTTACTAAAGGATGTTTGGCTATTTCATCCGCCCATTGTTTAGCTTTTTTCTCTAAACGGCTGGACCAGGATAATTTAGGCGAGCCAACTATTTGGCGGTAGTAATTATGAAGTGATAATATACTGTCTTTTTGTGCTTTAGACAATTGACCGAAACTTAAATTTACGACCGTAATAAATATAAATAATGTGTAAAGTCTGGACATCATTAGTTTTTTTAAGTTATTTTTTTAACGTCGAAAAATAAAATCTATTTTTGAGTCAAAAGTGAACAAAATTTCGACAAAATTTAAAAGAAAATGCCAGCGTGGTTGGTTTTCGTAGTATTGGTAGGCTATTTCGGCTTACTGGTTTTAGTTTCATTACTGACGTCTCGTAAAGTCACAACAGCAACGTTTTTCAATGCGAATAAAAAATCGCCGTGGTATCTGGTAGCCTATGGCATGATAGGAGCATCGCTTTCTGGAGTTACGTTTATTTCTGTTCCTGGCTGGGTCAGGGATTCACAATTTTCGTATTTTCAGATGGTTTTAGGATATTTCATTGGTTATCTGGGCATTATGTTTATTCTTTTACCGGTTTATTATAAGCACAATCTGGTTTCGATTTATAAATATCTGGATAAAAGATTTGGGAAGTTTTCATATAAAACCGGTTCAGGCTTTTTTCTAATCTCACGTTTAATTGGTGCAGCCTTCAGGCTTTATCTTGTGGCAGGTGTGTTGCAACTGGCGTTTTTTAATCATTTTAAAATCCCATTTTGGTTGACTGTAATTGTCACAATTTTACTGATCTGGATTTATACGTTTAAAGCAGGAATTAAAACAATCGTCTGGACAGACACACTTCAAACCACTTTCATGCTTTTGGCAGTTATTGCAACGATTATAATTGTGGCAAAAGAACTTGGATTAGACGCTAAAGGCCTTGTCGTTACAATAAAAAACAGTGAATATTCAAAAATGTTTTTCTGGGACTGGCACAGTTCGAAATATTTTTGGAAACTGTTCTGGGCAGGAGCTTTTATGGCATTTGTAATGACTGGTTTAGACCAGGATATGATGCAAAAAAATTTAACAGTCAAGACTTTACCGGAATCGCAGAAAAATATGTTCTGGTTTAGTTTAAGTTTAATTCCTGTAAATCTGCTTTTCCTGTCGCTTGGAGCTTTGCTTTATATTTACGCACAAACCAAAGGAATACCGCTACCAACACGCACAGATGATTTATATCCTATGCTTGCGATAAATTATTTTGGACTTTTTGCCGGAATCGTATTTTTAATTGGTATTACAGCAGCAGCTTTTTCAAGTGCTGACAGTGCTTTAACTGCTTTAACCACAGCTTTTGCCATAGATTTTTTAGGCATTGACATCAATAACAATAGTTTTAAAACCAGACAAATAAAAACTTACGTTCATCTGTCAATATCTTTAATCTTAATCATAATCATTTTGATTTTTAATGCCTTAAATAACAAAAGCGTTATCTCGCAACTGTTTAAAGTAGCAGGTTACACTTACGGTCCGCTGCTGGGATTATTTGTGTTTGGAATCTTTACCAGACGGCAGGTTTATGATAAAATTGTCCCACTGCTTGCACTGCTTGCACCAATCTTAGCATATTTAACCAAAAACCTGATCGAACATAACACTAACTATAAGTTTGGATTCGAATTTTTAATTTTAAATGGCTTGATAATGTTCATTGAACTGGCGATTTTTAGCAAAAAACCAGCTTTAAACATTCAAATCACTTAACCGGAATTTCGACAAATTTTTCAAAACGAGCGAAAACAATTAAATTTGAAATAAAAAAAGCAATACAAATGGATAAACAAATATTAGAAAAAGCCCGTCAATGGCTGATTGGTAACTTTGACGCAGAAACCAAAGAAACTATACGCCAGCTTTTGGCTAACAACGAAGCAGAATTAATCGATAGTTTTTATAAAGACCTGAAATTTGGCACTGGCGGATTGCGCGGAAAATTAGGAGTCGGGACAAATCGCATGAATATTTATACAGTTGGCCGCGCAACTCAGGGACTGGCTAATTACCTGAAAAAATACTTTTCAAATCTTAAGACTATAAAAGTTGCCATAGCGCACGACAGCCGAAGAAATAGCCGACTTTTCGCAGAAACAACTGCCAACATACTGAGCAATAACGACATAGAAGTTTATCTTTTCGACGACCTCAGACCAACACCCGAACTGTCTTTTGCAATACGTTATCTCGGTTGCCAGGCCGGAGTAGTCATTACAGCATCACACAATCCAAAAGAATATAACGGTTACAAAGTTTACTGGGACGATGGCGGCCAAATCATTTCACCGCACGATAAAAATATTTTAGAAGAAATGAACAAAATACCTTACGACTCAATACAATTTACAGCAAAACCAGAAAAAATCCACATTATCGGCGAAGAAATCGACCAGGCTTATATCGAGCAAGCTCTTAAAATCTCACTTAATCCTGACTTAATCAAAAAACATAGCGACCTCAAAATCGTTTACACTCCTTTGCATGGCACAGGCATAACACTATTACCTAAAACGCTCAAAGCCTTTGGATTTACGAATCTGATTATTGTCGAAGAACAGGCTAAACCTGACGGAAACTTTCCTACTGTCAAATATCCAAATCCTGAGGACCCAACTGCTATGGAACTGGCATTAAAAAAAGCCAGGGAAACCGACGCAGACTTAGTCTTAGCAACAGACCCGGACAGCGATAGGGTAGCAGTGGGCGTTAAATCCAATGATGGACAATACATTTTACTCAACGGCAACCAAATCGGCTCATTTTTAACATTTTACATTTTAGACAATCTCAAACTAAAACAACGATTGAAAGGTGACGAATTCATCGCTAAAACCATTGTTACAACTGACCTGATAAAGGACATTGCAGACAGTTACCATGTCGAAACCTTACAAACACTAACCGGATTCAAATACATCGCAGCTTTAATCCGTGAAAACGAAGGTAAAAAGAAATTTGTCTTTGG
>WFZV01000233.1 GCA_015489395.1 Bacteroidales bacterium | reverse complement strand
TCGAATTCTTCAGGTTTAAACTGATAAAAAGTAGTTTTTGGTTGTGAAATTGGCCTGTACCATTGCAAAGGATTTTTGTCTAATTCTGGAGGTACTGCTTGACTGCCAGCGATTGCCATTGTTTGTTCGTCGTTGAAATGTTGTAAAGCTTTTTCTAAAAGTTTATTAGAGCTTGCCCATGCGTCTTGCACAGTCATTAAAATAAATTTGCCTCGCGATAAAGTAACAGCATAATTGCGGGTTTGTGAATGTGAAAATTCTTCTGGTCGTATTGTAAAAATTCTCACAGGGTATTGACGTGCGATTTTTAAAGTGTTGTCTGTAGAACCTGAGTCGATGATTATAATTTCAGTTTGGTTGGATAAGGTCTGGTTTAGCCACGATTCAAGCGCACGCTGCAAAGTTTTTTCGCCGTTTTGGGTCGGGATGATTATTGAGAAAGATGGCTCCATTGTTAATTCAAAAGTGATTTGAGTGATTTAATACGGAATTTTAAAGGTACAGGATACAATGAAGCAAAGATATAAAGTTTTAGCTTTTTGTCCTTTTTTTGCAACAGCCTGTCTAAAAATTCGTAGTATGTTTGCTTAAAAATGTTTTCGTACTGGGTAGATTTGAGCCTTTTGAGATATTTTTTGAAAAAGTAGAGCTGGCTTTTGCGGTATGAAAATGGATAAGCTATTTGGCTCAGTGTGTCTGTATGCTGACGGTAAAGCACATCGGCAGGATAATGGTTTGCTAATATTTTGAGTTTGGGATTTTTTAGTAGGATATGTATATGAAAATCAACGTCTTGCCAGATTTTAAGTTTTTCGTCGAAAAAGATTTTCTGTTTTAGTAGCCAGGATTTTCTCCATATTCCAGAGCTTGTTTGCCACGGAGATTTTAGTTTTAAAAATTGGTTTAAGGGATTTTGGCTAATTACGTTCCAGTCAGGCAGATAAGAGATTTGTTGTTTGTCGTAAAAATCAATTTGTTTAATTTGTTCATTATTGATTTTTTTTACGTTAAAAATCAGTCCATCTGGCATTTGGTGGGTTTCGATTGCCTGTGTTCGTTGTTCTATAGCGTAAGGTAATAAAATGTCGTCAGAATCGAGGAAAATAAGATATTCGCCATTTGCTGCTTTAATGCCAATGTTTCTGGCTGCGGCAGCACCTTTGCGAGTTTTTGTTGAAAGTAGTTTGATTTGAGGATAATATTTAAATTTTTGTTTTAAAACTTCAGTACTGGATTTTGAGTTATCATTAATGAGCAAAAGTTCCCAATTCGACTGGCTTTGGTCAAGGACAGATTCTATTGTTTCAGTCAAAAGTTCTAATCTATCACGAAATGGTGTAATAATCGAAATTAACATGATGTCGGCATTGAGTTAGGCTGTTTGGCGAATCGGCAGCGAGCATTGCTCGCTGCCGATTTTAAATGTTCATAAATATTTAATTGTTTTGTGCTTTTTTATCAGAAAAAATAAGCGCACTGATAATAGCAACAGTTAGCGAAACGACAAAGGTCATTATTCTTGAAGTCAGGATTTTATCCATGCCAGTGTAAACCCATACGACAGTGAAAATTAGTCCGGTTAAAATCGTCAGAATCGCAGCAATACGGTTAAATCTTTTCCAAAAAAGCGTAGGAAGCATAACTGCTGAAAATGTACCTCCGACACCAGCCCAGGCATAACCGACTATATCAAAAACAAACTTTGATAGTTCTTTAGATTTCAAAGCCCAAAAAGCAACTATTAAAGCAATTAAAGCCAAAGTCGCTGTTGTTATACGGGAGATGCTTAATTTTTTTCGTTTATCTGTGATTTTTCTTGCTAAAATATTTTCTGAAAGCTCTGTGGATGAAAGAATCAATAACGAGTCGGCTGTAGAAACCATTGCAGCAATTGCACCAGTAATCAATATGCCTGCAATAATTGGATGAAAGATTTTTAACATAACCATAGGCATAACAAATTCTCTGTCAGCTAACGTGTTAGGACCAAAAATTGCAATTCCAATCCAGCCTAATGTTAATGCGCCGATGTATGCGATTATAGTCCAGGCGATTCCTATGTTACGGCCTAACTTCGCATTTTTAGGGTCTTTAATCGCCATGAATCTCATTACAAGTTGAGGTAAACCACCTAAATATCCAAAGAACCAGGATAGTCCTGCGATTATGACACCTGTTTGAGCGCCACTAATAAAATCCAAATATTTGTTGCCAGAGTGTTTAAGTGCAGCAGTTATACTATGAGCATAAACATCTGGATTATGAGATATGTAAATCAAACCAGCTATAGGCCCAATAATCAAAGCAGTGATCATAATAAGAGCCTGAATTACGTCAGTATAAACAACACTTTGGAATCCTCCGAAAATCGTATAAGGTATTATCACCAACGCAGTGATTAGTATACCCCATTTTATCTTCAGACCAAACATAGTATACAGAGTCTTACCTCCACCGATAAATTGAGCGCCAACGTAAAAGAAGAAAAAGAAAACAATGGTCAAACTACTTACGATTCGTAAAATATTATCTTTATCGCCGTGTTTTTTTGCTAAATAGTCAGTAAAAGTCTGTGCATCATATTTTTCAGCTTCTTTTTGAAACCGCCAGGCAAAAACAGCCCATGAAACGATTATTCCTGTGACACACCCGATAGCTGTCCAGATTGATGATAATCCAGTAGCGTAAGCTAACCCTGGTAAGCCAAGTAATGCCCAGGAAGATTCTCCTGTTGCTCGTTCTGACAGTGCGGCTGCCCATCCTGGTAAATTTCGTCCTGCAATAGCAAAATCTGTCGATGTTTTGACTTTTCTTCCCTGATAAATTCCCCAGCCAACCAGGCCTACAAGGTAAAGTATCATTACGCCTAAAATCTGGGTTTGGTAAGGTAACATTGTTCGTCAGGTTTTGGATTTACGCAAATTTATAAAAATTTATCGTTAGTCTTTTATTTTTCGTGCGATTAAAAGCCCATCTCGAATTGGTAATGCTACCTGTTCAACTCTGTTATCCCTTTTGATAAATTCATTCAGTTCGACTACTCCTTTAGTATAGTTGTCCATTTTAGCCTTATTTTCAAATATTTTGCCATTCCAGAAAATATTGTCAATGATAATTATGCCTCCAACTTTAACTTTACTGAAAATGAGTTTATAAAAGTTTAAATAATATCGTTTTTCTGCGTCAATAAAAACAAGGTCGAATTTTTCGTTGAGCTTAGGTAAAACGTTTAGAGCGTCGTCATAAATAACC
>WFZV01000232.1 GCA_015489395.1 Bacteroidales bacterium | reverse complement strand
GTCTCTTTATCGTATGGTGAATGCCAATACCAAAGAGTATCGCCATTTAAAACATTGATTATTGTCAGCTCGAAAATGTAATTTCCAAGTGCAGGGGCCTGTGGCTCGGTTATATAAGCAAAAAATCCATCTTTTGACCAACCTATAGGATAAAACTTGTCAACTAAATAATTCTCGCGTTCTTGAAAATAGAAAACCTGTGGGGGAAAAAAGTAGTCTTGTGTTTCAAACTCGGGGTTTTTCGTTTTTTTCTCAGACTGTTTTTTATCGTTTTTACAAGCAACAAAAGCAATTAACAACGTGGAAATAAGTAAATATGTCCAAAACTTTGTTTTCATTGTGATTATTTTTTAGCAATTGCTTCTATTTCGATTAAAACATCCAGAGGTAAACGTGCGACCTGAAAAGCTGCACGTGCCGGAGGCTGGTTATTGAAAAACGTTGCATAAACCTGATTCATCTTAGCGAAATCATTCAAATCTTTAAGATAAACAGTCGTTTTAACAACATCGCTTAAGTCATAACCAGCAGCTTTTAGAATAGCTTTTATATTTTTTAAAACCTGAAGAGTCTGAGCTTCAATGTCCCCATCGACGACCTGACCGGTCTGTGGGTTAATAGGCACCTGTCCGGAGACAAACAGCATGCCGTCAACTTCAACGGCCTGGCTGTAAGGTCCAATTGCTTTAGGTGCATTGTCTGTTGCAACTATCCTTTTCATAGGCTTAAAAACTTTTATTTTAATAATAGCTATTATCGTGCCAGGATCGTTGTCTTTTGAACTGAATAAAGTTAAGCATTGGTGATTTAATCCTTAAACTAAAATAATATCCTCGCATTCGACCAAATGGGGTAACCTGCAATGACATCTCCCAACAGTGCAAATCCCGGTAAACGTAAAAAGTCGTATTGGTCATTTTCATCTTACTAAAATCATAACCCGTTCCAACACGAAACTGCCAGAACGGCGTCGGATTTATAGAAAAATCTGCATTTACGATTTGCTGCATACCTATGTTAAAGGTCTGATTATGAACGTCAAACCGACGTGTTATTGCAAATCGATAACTCAATCGCAAATTCCACTTTGGATTGAAATAATCATAGGGCTTATACTCCTTATTACCAGGAGTAGAACTTTTTGACGATTTGCTGTTTTTCTTATGTAAAATTTTATCATTTAACTGGAATGACGAACTTATAGACAAATTCTCCAATCTTAAAATTTTACCTGTCTGTTCAAATTCAAAAACATTTATCCTGCGCCCCAGACTATCCAGTGCATAAGGATCAAAAGTCGAACTAAAATTTATCCTACTACCTAAAATCCTCGTCCCAGCAGAAATACGTATTCGACTAAAATTCAAAGAATCAGCTGCAAGATTATATGAACCATTTATCACCAAATTATCGATTAATGTTATTTTTTTCTCACGGTTCACTGTATCTTTCCGATTACGGACTTTTGCTTGAAAATTATTATTCACCGTAAAACTTATTACGTTCAATTTACCGCGCCCTGGAAAACCTACAACCGGATTTGGCACAACGGCATAATACCGAGTTCCTGTTGTATCCTGCGGTTCAGGCAAGTAGTAACCCCAATTAGGCTGTGAAAAATCAGGACGGTAAGCAAAAGACACACTGGGCTGAAGCTGGTGACGAATAGCTTTTAAACCCAAAAAATTCAACCTAAACAAACCATATAACGTTGTTGACAATCCTACATGTGTGCTAAAATCAACATAATGGGCTGGATGAAAAACTGTATCCACAACCAACTGGTAAGCAGAATCGACGTACTGCATTCTTTTCGAAATCTGGTAAAAATAAACACGACCAGTGTAATTCGTACCAAATGTCAAATTAAAGTACTTAAACACCCGAAAGGACTTTTGAATCGGCATCGAATAAATAAAACCATTTTTCATCAATGGCAAAACACTAACCGGATCATTGAAAAACAACGAGTCCGAAGTCTGAAAGCTATTGACAAACTTGGAATTCAACGAAAAAACAATATCCTTGTACCATGCACGATTGTTATAACCAAGATTTTTAAACGGTCGTAAATTAGTGATATTAAACGAAATATTTGGTAAAGCTCCGGCCATGGTGTGATTAGATAAATTCTGCGTCAGATTTGCGTTTATAGCAAGATTAGCTGGCAATCCACGAAATCGCTTCTGGTAGGCAATACTTGAATATGTTGTGTTGTTTGTAAATTGCTGGATATTTCTCGCATTATACTGCTGGTTGTTGCCTTTATCCAGATTTATATTTATGGAAAAATTCGAAGTTGGATTGGCTTTTTGGTCCTGAACATACGACATTTTTATGCTATAACTGTTGCGCACAAATGAACCCACTAAATATGGTTCGCCGTTGGTCACGTGCGTATAATTAAAGCGAAAATTGCCAGAAAAACGATATCGCACTTTGAATTTCGACGCCACTGTTATGCCCCAACTGCCTTTAGAATAAATATCGCCTGTGACTTTTAAGTCCATGTAATCGTTCAAAGCAAAATAATATCCGCCGCCTACAAGGCCATAGCCTCTTGTTAGCTCTTGATGGAACGTTGGAGCAATTATACCTGACGAATTATAACGCTTTTGCGGAAAATACCCAAAAGGCAGCCCAACAAAATAAAACGGTATATCTTCGATTACAAAGTAAAACGGACCAGAGACAATGCTTTTTTTCGGGATGTACTTGGCTTTTGTCAAAGCTATGTAATAATGTGGATGGTCTAAATTGCAAGTGGTAAATTTACCATTTTTAATGTTAGTAATACCAGAGGGAAAGATTTTTACAATTTGTCCGTGGAGATAACCTTCTGATTGATGCGTTTTAACCTGGCGTGCGTAACCTTTGCGGGTTTTAAAATTGTATTTAACATAAATCGCTGTAAATTGATCTTTTCCGTCATTAAATACAGGCTTTTCAACAGTTTTGCCTAAAGAATCTTTTGTCGGATAAGCGAATAATTCATGGTCTTTTAAATTAACTTTAACCTTGCCAGCATCTAAGGTCATTTTTTGGCTTTTCAATTCCACCTGTTCGTACATATAAGTAACCATTGAGTCTAAATCAAAATAAATCGAATCTTCTGACTTATAGTCAATTCGTTGAGGAACAGGCTTAGGACGGTTGGCTGTGTCTGCAGAAACGATTCTTACTGTATCGTTATATAGTGTATCTGCATGACTTAAACTGTCAGCCGGTAAAAACGAACGGAAAGAAATTACAGTGTCTTGAGCTATTTTTATTTTCGATGTATCTATTTGTGCAAAAGTCAATTGTACTGCAAAAATCAACGTATATAAAACGAAAATTTTTCTCACGCTTTTATCCTGATTTTAATCAAACAGCTTAACAAAATTAACTTTTTAAAACTTAAACGCCCAACATCGTCAGGTATTTTTACGTAAATCAGTCGACCAAATTACTAAATCATGTTACATAAACTAAAATCGTGCAAAACAAACAAAATTTTGTGCATTATTCGATTTTTTCTTCGCTTACATATAACCTTTTTTGTAACCCACGCAATTTAACAGGCCTTTAAGACTTATTAAACATTAAACTTTTGTGTCCTCATAGTTATGAGTTTTTATATTTTTCTGCAATTTATGCGACACCTTTCTTTTTTCAATACACACTTCTTCTTTACACTACCAATAATCAGCATAATAGACAAACAACAACTCAGCACCTAAAATGTATGACAACAAAAAACGGACAAGGTCGCAGCGACCTTGTCCGTTTTATCGATGAATTTGCTCAAAAATATCGTTCAATCTGGCATTAACGTTTGATAAACTGTAAAGTACCTATACCTTTGTCTGTAAATACACGAATCATGTAAATACCTGATGGCAAATCACTAACATTAACGTTCAAATTATCAGTGTTAACGTTCTGTGCTTTGAGGATTTGACCAGCTGTATTAATAATTTCATAACGATTAACCTTCTGACCTGTAACATAAATATTATTTTCTGCAGGATTTGGATAAACTGAAACACCTGTGACTTTGTCAACGTTTGCTACAAATTCAGATACATCGGCACTACTACGTGGGTTAATTGTATAATGCCCATAGGTGTAAGACAAAAGACCTATGATATTGTAAGTCTTCGTTGCGTCTAATAATTGGTCAAAGTTGACAACATCGTCGTTATAGAATCTATCATCAATATAGTACTGTTTTCCTTGATCATCAGTAACCGTCCAGTAACTGTTGAATGCTTTATTTGTGTAAGTGGCCTGGGAAACTTTAGTAATTTTAACCAGAGTTGCGATGTAATTCATAGGTGGCAGGGTAGGATCAGTGCTATCTATGCTAAAAATTCCCTGATCATCAACAACATTTGGTTGCAAAGTGCTGACATCAACCAATCCAAGCAAGCGTACGTCTTTTGGGTTCTGTAATTCAGGATAATTATAATAAGCGCTTAAATCTGCGTTGAGAATAATACTATCACCTAAATTACGGTCAGCTGCAGTGGAAGCACCCCAAACTTCGATTCCATGGTAAGGACCTTGACCATCGTTCAAAACAAAGCTCAATGGGCCACTGGTTCCATTTTTAATGGCAACAACATAACCTCTTACAGTAACATTTGTTCCAAATCCAATGAAATCAGCATTAGCTGGGTTGAGGTATGCCAGAGGCAGAACGCCAGCAAAGAAAGTAGCTGAAGTCTGGCTTGGATCAAACATTAAGGTATCTAACTGGTTATCCACAGTCATTGGTTCGTTAGTAATTAACTTAACATGCGAAGTATCAATCAATTGCATATCTTTAATTGTAGTACCAATTCCATCGCTTAATTCAAAATCGCCAACTGTGTAATCAGAAACATTTTTATCAAATGCTGCTATGATAGTCGTGTCATCATAAGTATAAGCAGATTGCAAAATAGGTACTGGAGGAACGTCCTGAACAACTACGTTGTCAATACGTACTGTTGTAGTATATTGAGAATTGTTTCCGTAATAAACAAAAGCAATACGGATAGTCTGGTTTTCGTAGCTGCTTAAATCAATATCAATTGTATGAAAATTCCAATCTGGTACATCGAATGTATCCTTTAAAACAGTCCAGTTTGCATTCAGATAATTATTTTGGTCGATATTGTCTGTAGTCACCATAATTTTAAATTGCTTGGTCAATGGTGTTGAAGAAGGATATCTGAATTTAAGTCTAACAGATAATTTCAAAGGATTACCAGTAGCATTAAGAGTAATTTCAGGTGTTATCATCCAGGCTTGAACACTATCAGCAGTCATACCATAAGCAGAAATATGAGCAACTCCTGTTCCATCAAGATAATAAGTCCAAATGCGGTAACCAGAATAACCTAAATCAACTGTATCAATAATCCAGCCTGGTAAATTTAAAGGAGCATAATTTGTATCGGCTGCACCAGCATTGTCAAAATTTTCAGAAAAGAAAATCGTAGGTGCTTGAGCGTTGAGGAAAAATGCAGCAAAAATAGCTGCAAGAAAAAGACCTAACTTCTTCATAGCTATTAAGTTTTTTGTTTTTTAAAAGCACCTATAATATACAAAAATCCAGCTAATTTGCCAAATCTTTAATAAGTGTTTTTAAGCTATCTTTCCAATGCGGGATAGAAAATTTAAAGATTTTTTTAAATTTATCTTTACTCAAGACAGAATAAAAGGGACGTTGTGCTGGCCGCGGAAATTGTTTTGTTTCAATAGGTTGTAAATCGACTTTGATATGGGCTAAATCGAAAATTTCTCTGGCAAAATCGTACCATGAAGCAACTCCTTCGTTCGAAAAATGGAAAATTTCACCAGAAGGAAAAGGCATTTGCCTGTTAATGACC
>WFZV01000231.1 GCA_015489395.1 Bacteroidales bacterium | reverse complement strand
CAATTAAACGACCATTACTTTGGCGCTATACCTGAACGGGTAAAACGATTCCTGCACGATCTGGCACTCGAAGCTTATAAATTGGGCATACCACTGAAAACACGACACAACGAAGTAGCTCCTGGACAGTTTGAAGTAGCACCTGTGTTCGAAGAAGTCAATTTAGCCGTTGACCACAACCAGCTGCTTATGGCTATTATGCCAGACATTGCCAAACGACACAGATTCCGCGTTCTATTACACGAAAAACCTTTTAAAGGCATAAACGGCTCAGGTAAACACAACAACTGGTCGTTAATGACCGACACTGGCATAAATCTACTTAAACCGTCTAAAGAACATAACCTGCTCTTTCTCACATTTTTAATCAACGTTATCAAAACAGTTTACGATAATCAAGATTTGCTGCGAGCATCCATACTTACACCTGAAAACTCCCATCGACTTGGCGCACACGAGGCTCCTCCTGCAATTATCTCTGTTTTTGTCGGAAAATATTTAACCCAAATACTCGACAAATTAGAGCAAAACACTCCTGCCGACAATGATACCGAATACCAGCGCTCTTTGAAAATCGACATTGGCAAAATACCTGAAATCCTTTTAGACAACACAGACAGAAACCGCACATCTCCTTTTGCCTTCACCGGTAACCGCTTCGAATTCCGCGCTGTCGGCTCTTCTACGAACTGCGCGTCACCTATGATTGCTTTGAATACCGCTTTGGCAGCGCAACTAATGGACTTTAAAAAAGACGTTGACAATCTCATTAACTCTGGAAAAGACAAAGAATCTGCAATTATCGAAACTTTACGAAAATACATCAAACACGCAAAACCAATACTATTCGAAGGAAACAACTACTCACAGCAATGGGTCGAAGAAGCCAAACGCCGTGGACTAACCAATATCACCCAGGTACCTCAAGCTTTACAGGCTTACCTGTACGAAAAAACTATACAGCTATTCGAAAAAACCGGCGTACTGACAAAACGCGAACTCATTGCACGCTACAATATCCTCATCGAAAACTATATACTTAAAACCCAAATCGAATCCCGCGTTTTAGGCGATTTAGCCATAAATCACATTATCCCAATAGCTGTCAAATACCAAAACCTACTACTCGACAACCTGCTGAAAATGAAGCAATTATTCCCAGAACAATACCAGCAACTCACTGGCAACAGAATCGAAATTATCAAAGAAATCTCCGAGCGAATAAACCAGATCAAAGCATTGGTCAATCAAATGAACGAACAACGTCAAAAAGCAAATCAAATCGACGACCTTACACAAAAAGCCTTTACTTATGCTCAGGACATCGCTCCATTTTTAGACAAAATCCGTCATCACATCGATAAATTAGAGCTAATCGTTGACAATTCAATGTGGACTTTGCCCAAATACAGGGAAATGCTATTTTTACGCTAAAAACTTTCTAAATGCTATACTTAAGCGACTTTTACCTGCTTTACATACTGGCATTATTAGCTGCTATTGGGGCTTTTCTTACGGGACAGGCGCTCGTAGGAATAGCCCTGCTTGTTTACGTAATTTTTGGGATTTTCTTTTACTTACGTTACGGTACAATTCGCAGGGCTTTAGAGGCTTTTCGAAAAGGAAAAATCCAAAAAGCCGAACGCATTATCAAACAGACCAGAATCATCAAATACTTAGACCCGCTCTGGAAAGCATATTATTACTTCATTTGCGGTATCATTGCATTTCACAAAAACCAGATGGACAAAGCTTATTCCTGCCTTATCCGCGCCACAAACACACCCTATCTCCAAAAAGACGAATACAACCTGGCAATAAATATTATCGAAAATCTACGCAAAACTGTGATGTAAAACAGATTTTTATTTGAAAAATCCTTTGTAAATTAATAACGAAATTCTCAAAATTTACTGTAGATGGAACCCAAACCTGTCTATACGACCGGTAAATTAATCGGATTTTTAAGCGGTCTGATTGCATTTGTGCTAATCGCAGCTTTACTGGACATCAATCCGGGTCATCGCGAAACTACTTATATGCTTGCTATTGCCACACTTATGGCGATTTGGTGGATGACTGAAGCTGTACCTGTTGCTATTACTGCGCTCCTGCCTGTTGTGCTTTACCCGCTTTTCGGCATAATGAACGGCAAAGCCGTTTCAACAACATACTTCAACCACCTGATTTTCCTGTTTATCGGCGGATTTATCGTGGCTTTAGCCATGGAAAAATGGAATTTACACCGCCGCATTGCCCTTAAAATTTTGCTATGGGTAGGCGTCAGCCCATTAAAAATTCTCATTGGCTTTATGCTTGCAACAGCCTTTCTTTCAATGTGGATTTCCAACACTGCTACGGCAATGATGATGGTTCCTATAGCTTTATCGGTAATTACGCAATTAGAGCAAGATATTGGCAAAGAAAAAATGCAGAATTACTCAATTGCTTTGCTTCTGGGCATTGCTTTTAGTGCGTCGATAGGAGGTATCGCAACATTGATTGGTACTCCGCCCAATATTGCCTTTACAATGATTTTCTCCCAATCGTTCCCTGGCGCACCTGAAATTACATTCGCAAATTGGATGCTCTTTGGTGTGCCGATTAGTCTGATTATGTTGATAATAGCAATTTTGGTGCTTTATTTTATTTACGTTCCAAAAATTAAATGGCAGCAGAACATTCGTGAGCATTTACAACGCCAGTACAACGAGCTTGGCAAAATGAGTTTCGAAGAATGGACGGTTTTAATTGCATTTATTATTCTGGCTTTGCTGTGGCTGTTCCGTTCGGGTTTTGACATAAATTTAGGTCATTTAAAAATCAAATTAGCAGGATGGTCAAAACTTTTCGCTCATCCTGAGTATTTCAATGATGGCACTGCAGCTATTTTAGTTGCGATTATTTTGTTTTTAATACCATCCAAACGCGATAAGACCGATAGAATTATGGACTGCCAGACCATCAAGCGTTTACCGTGGAATATAGTTTTGCTTTTTGGTGGTGGTTTTGCTTTAGCTGCAGGCTTTGGTGCGTCTGGCCTGTCAAAGTGGATTGCCCAGCAATTTGAAAGTCTCTCGCATCTGAACATTGTGCTGTTTATCGGAATAATTGCTTTGACTGTAGCGATTTTGACTGAATTTACTTCCAATACCGCTACTACGCAAATGGTCTTGCCGATTTTAGCTGCTGTTTCAGTTGGTATCAATGCCAACCCGCTTCTTATTATGGTACCTGCGACTATCGCAGCATCCCTGGCTTTTATGTTGCCTGTTGCAACGCCGCCGAATATCATAATTTTCGGCACAAACCGCGTGACTATTCCGCAGATGCTCAAAGCCGGGGTTTTATTAGATTTAATTGGCGTGCTGGTTGTAACGGCTTTGATGTTGACTTTAGGGCTACATGTTTTTCATATAAATTTGCACAGTGTACCGCAATGGATTCATAGTTTTAATGCCAAATGATAAAACTTTACCAGTCAAAGCTTCTCAGTAGATTTTCGCAAATAAAGCACTTTTTCTCGTCGCGGATAGGAGGTTTTAGCACTGGGGAGTTTGCGCAGGCGAATATGAGTCTGAAAAGCGGCGATTCGCATGCTTTGGCGAATCGCCGCTTGTTAGCCAGGCAATTAGATGTTGATTTAGACCGCTTTGTCTTTCTCAAGCAAACGCACAGTAATAATTTTTACGTAGTCACAGAGCAAGATGCAGGCAAAGGTGCTTTTGAGTACCAAAGCGCTATTGACAATGTCGATGCTTTGATAACCACCCGTAAAAATTTAATGCTAATTGTAACTACAGCCGATTGCGTTCCAATACTTGTTTTTGACAGTGAAAAAAATATTATCGCAGCAATACATTCTGGTTGGCGGGGTACGGTTAAAAAGATTTTGGCCCGTGTTCTGGGTTTTATGTTTAAAAACTATGGTTCGCGGCCCAACGACGTTTACCTTGCCATTGGCCCGTCGATTGGCGTTTGTTGTTATGAAGTTGGTCACGACGTTGAGCAGCAAGTAATTGCTGCTTTTGGCCATGATAAATTTCTGGATTATCGCGATGGTAAAATCTTTTTTGATTTATGGCAAGCCAATGCAGCACAAGCACTAAACTTTGGCATACCGCAAGAGAATATAGACATTTTAGGACTTTGCACACTTTGCCACAACGATAAATTTTACTCAGCACGTAGCGGGGACCGGGGTAGGCAACTTTCCGGAATTATGCTGATTTAGCAAAATAGCGATTATCGTAAATTTAGCTTATATTTGTGGCTGAATTTCAATAAAATTTAGAAATATGCGAATAATCTCAGGCAAACACAAAGGCAGGACGATTCGACCACCTAAGTTTTTCAAAGACCGTCCTACAACGGATTTTGCAAAAGAAGGACTTTTTAGCATTCTAAATAATTGGTTTGATTTTGACCAAATCCGTGTTTTAGACCTTTTCGCTGGCAGTGGCAGCATTACGTACGAATTTGCCTCCCGCGGCGTTAAAGAAATTACTTTAGTGGATAAAAACCCGCGTTATTTAAGTTACATTCGTAAGCAATTGCAGGAGCTATTTCCCGAAGGTCATTACTTCAACATAATTCGTGACGATGCCCTGGAATTTGTCAAAGAACGTAACCTGAATTACGACGTTATATTTGCTGACCCGCCTTACGAATTACCAGAATTACAGCAACTTCCAGACTTAATTTTCTCAAATCCTACGCTCAAAGACGATGCTATTGTGATTATCGAACATTCGAAAAACAACGACTTTAGCAAACATCCTTATTTTTTTGACCATCGTAATTACGGAAGTGTACATTTTTCGTTTTTCTCCAAAAATCCGGACTAAACAAACCTTAAAATAGCAGAAAACTGAACTTTTTTAGCCAAAATTGTATAAATTTGCACCCTAATTAATCATTGATTTAAAACAATAAAAAATCTCAATGTTTTATGAAAGCAATTGTACTTTTCAGTGGAGGTCTTGATTCGACAATCGCTTTAAAACTACTTAAAGACCAGGGGTTTGACACTTACGCTGTATATGTCGAGACTGGTTTTGTAAATGCAGATTATGATCATTTAAAAAATTTAGCAGAAGAACAAATCGGCGCAAAATTAGTTTTACTCATGCGCCAACAACAATACATCGAACAGGTACTTTTCTCGCCCAAATACGGTTACGGCCGGTTTATGAATCCGTGCCTTGATTGCCACAAATTCATGATTGAACAAGCCTGGCAATGGGGCATTGAAAGATTTGGTAAAGGCAATTTTTTCCTGGCTACAGGCGAAGTTTTAGGGCAAAGAGGCAAAAGCCAGACCAGATTTAACATTGACAAAATGAACAAAGATTTAGGCGAAATAGCTGATTACCTGGTGCGTCCTCTTTCAATAAAATATTTTCCTCAAACTATACCAGAAAAATTAGGCATTATCGACCCTGATAGCTTATTGAATATCAAAGGCAAACAAAGAAAACGCCAGCTGGAATTAGTCGAAAAATTAGGCATAAAAAACTATAGCACTCCTGCAGGTGGCTGCTTGCTTACAACAAAAGGCTTTTCAGAACGTCTGCGACGGTTTCACAAACATTACGGTTATCAAGTTAATGATTTTTACCTTGTTCGCCACGGACGCCATTTCTGGTTCGACGACAAACTCATGGTTATGTCACGTAACGACAAAGAAACCAGAGCTTTTGCAAAATATAACGACCCTCTGGGACGATTTATTAAAGTCGAATTGCCTGAAAACGTGTTGGGTCCAATTGCAATTTTAGATGCAAAAGCCGACGATGAGTTAATCCGAACTACTTGCGGACTACTTTTAGACTACGGTAAAGCCGACAAAGACAAAGAATATACCTTCACTGTCAATGGAAAAACATACCAAAACATAAAAGCTATTGACAGAAACCTGTATGCAGACAAACTAATTATGGGATAATTTTTTGTTAAAAACTGTAAGATTTGGGCTGATAAAGTGTTTAATTTATTGGAACAAGTACGTTTATGGATGAAAATGAACTGTTAAATAGGCTTAAACAGCGGGACCCTAAAGCTTTGCAAACTGCAGTCGAAAAATACAGTAATCTTCTTTACAAAGTCGCTATTGGTTTTATGCACGACAAACAAGCTGCTGACGACATAGTACAGGACGTTTTTATCAAACTGTGGCAAGCTGCACCAAAACTGAATTTTGACAAAAACAAACTATCAACATGGCTTTACCGGGTTACTGTTAACCATTGTCTAAATCAGGTAAAACGAGACAAATTTAAAGCTCTTTTTCAAGACATTTCAAAATTTACACGAAAAACAGACAACGGAGCCATTGAAATTGAAATCGAAGATACTATCAATCTTAATCCGCATCAATACACCGAAAACAAAGAACTTGGACAAATTATCGAAAATGCTATTAACAATTTACCTAAAAAACAACGAATCGCTTTTATTCTCACAAAATACAGGGATATGAGCGCAAAACAAGCTGCAGAAATCATGAAAACTTCACCAGCAAATGTTGATGTTCTGGTCTTTAGAGCTAAAAAAAATCTTCAAAAATTCATTCTCAAACAACTAAAAAGCTGACAAATGACCTGCAAATCAGTACAAAATAACCTGATTTTTTATATCGAAAAATCTTTACCCGACAAGCAACTCTCAGAAATCGAGCAACACCTCAAACACTGCAAGGTCTGTGCTGAAAAATACCAAAAACTTCTTGCAGCTTATCAATTTATCGAATCCGAAAAACAATCCAACGTCAACCCATATCTGTGGACTCGTATCCAGGCTAAAATACAGCATAAACCTGCAACACAAAAAACCTGGCAAACCGTCTTACAACCCGTTATCCTTACGCTCATCGTCATAATCGGCCTGTTTTTAGGCATTAAACTCGGACAACTATACACTCATCCACACACATCATACAACTATGCCCAGAGCCTGAACGACACAACCATTTTTTACCCTGTGGCTGATAATGAAAGCGAATATCTTTTGTTTGAACCTTAAAAACCGCTAAAAATGGACAATTCCAGAATAAAAATTCTCATTTACGCCCTTATCTTTCTGACTGTACTCAACCTGGCAGCTATCGGCACTATACTTTACAATATTTCGAAAACTCAGAAAATACAACAACCTGCAACGACCCAACAAACCACCTACTTCAACACCAAACCCGTGGCTAACCAACCCATTAAATTTCGAAAACCGCCAAAACTACACAGAATCCTATCGCAGCTGAACCTATCAGAGGCTCAACAACAGCAATTTATGAACATTCACCAAAATTATATTCGAAAAATACGGCCTATTTTCCGTCAAATCAGACAAATAAACGACAGCATAGGCTTAATTCTACAACAAAACCCTCCAAATTTCGATAAAATCAAACGCTTATCGCACCGCAAAGCCCAATTAATCGAAAATCTTACCCTGCTTCAGGCACATGAATTCTACGAATTATCCCAAATCTGCACCCCACAACAACGCCAAATCCTATACCAGCTCTACAAACACCGTTATCACCACAAATTCCGCCCTAAAAACCGCAAATCTTCAAGAGAATAAACCGGAAATTAGTTTCGTACCAACAATTTTTTTTGTACTTTCGAGTAATTTAAACCCACGACAGCCAGCTACAAATACCTGTCACTCAAAGCATTAAATCCACAAAATTTTTGCCATGAAAATATCGGTTTTTCTCTCGTCCAGCGACGCATTAGACGAAAAATACTATAAACTTGCAGCAGAATTTGGGCAAAAATTAGCCCAACGCGGCCATACGCTAATTTATGGCGGCGCCAACGTCGGCATGATGCGGGTCATGGCACAAAACGCTAAAAAAGTTGGCGCCGCCATAATCGGCATAATTCCTAAATTTTTCGACGAAAAAGGCTTGACACTTGAGCAAATCGATCATATCTATTACGTCAATTCCCTGGCACAACGAAAACAAGAGATTATTCGCCTATCTGAGGCTTTTGTAGCACTGCCCGGCGGTTTTGGTACATTGGATGAACTACTGGAAGTTATTGTACTAAAGCAAATCGACCAACTCCATAGCCCAATCGTTATCTTGAATAGCTTTGGATTTTTTGATAAATTATTGGAGCAATTTGAGATTATTTACGAACAAAACTTTGCCAAGCCACAATTTCGTGATATTTACTTTGTTACGCAGGATATAGACCAGGCTTTTGACTACATTGAAAATTACACGCCCAAAACCGACAAAAATTGGTTTAAAGTCAGTAAAAAAGACTTTATGGAAAAATGATACAGCAGCTGCCACCTGATTTTGAGCCAAATAAGTTTTATTTAGTCTCAGACTTTGAGCCAAAAGGCGATCAACCAGAAGCTATCGAAAAATTAGTCCAGGGTATATTGCAGGGTAAAAAGCATCAGATTTTGCTTGGCGTGACAGGCTCAGGCAAAACTTTCACCATTGCCAATGTCATTGCCCGTCTCAACCGTCCAACATTGGTTTTGAGCCACAACAAGACTTTAGCTGCGCAGCTTTACGGCGAATTCAAAGCTTTTTTTCCATACAACGCTGTCGAATACTATGTTTCGTATTACGATTATTACCAGCCAGAGGCTTACATTCCGCAACTGGATAAGTACATTGAAAAGGATTTAAGCATAAACCAGGAAATCGAAAAACTCAGGCTCAGTGCCACCACTGCTCTGCTCTCTGGTCGCCGTGATGTGATTATTGTCTCGTCTGTGTCTTGTATTTACGGCATTGGCAATCCTGCTGATTTTAAGCAACACATGATTTATGTCGAAGTTGGTCAAAAAATTCATCGTGATAATTTTTTACGTCTATTGGTGGACAATCTTTATAATCGTGATGAAATTGATTTTTCTTATGGTAAATTCCGGGTTAAAGGCGACACTGTGGACGTTCATCTGGCTTATGCTGATATTGCGTATAAATTCATCTTTTTTGATGATGAAATCGAAGAAATATGGACCTTTGACCCACAAACCGGCAAGCTACTGCGCCAGGAACAGGCTGTCACCATTTACCCTGCGAGTATTTTTCTCACTACCCGGCAGCGGCTCGAAAGAGCCATTGAACAAATCCGCATTGACTTAGCCAGACAAATCCAGTACTTTAAATCGCAAGGCCGTGAATTGGAAGCTAAACGCATCGAAGAACGGGTCAATTACGACATTGAAATGATGCTCGAACTGGGCTATTGCCCTGGCATTGAAAACTATTCCCGTTATTTCGACGGGCGACCGCCCGGTACACGGCCATTCTGCCTTCTGGACTATTTTCCTGACGATTACATTACAATCATCGACGAAAGCCATGTTACTATTCCACAACTCCGCGCTATGTACGGCGGAGACCACAGCAGAAAAAAAATCCTGGTCGAATACGGATTTCGTCTCCCTGCTGCTATGGACAACAGACCGCTAAAATTCGAAGAATTCGAACAGCTTACAAACCAGGTCATTTACATGAGCGCTACGCCAGGCAAATACGAATTAGAAAAAACCGGCGGTGAAATCGTCGAACAAGTCGTCCGCCCTACTGGGCTGGTTGACCCACCAATCGAAGTAAGACCTACTACCAACCAGATTGACGACCTGCTCAACGAAATTCAAAAAGTCATCAAACGTAACGAACGTGTTATTGTCACCACTTTAACAAAACGAATGGCAGAAGAGCTGTCTAAATTTCTCAAAAAGCTAAAAATCAAAGCCGAATACATACACTCTGACATTGATACACTTAAACGCGTCGAAATTATGGAAAACCTACGACGTGGAGCCTTTGACGTGCTTATCGGCATAAACTTATTGCGCGAAGGACTGGACCTGCCAGAAGTATCACTCGTTGCTATCCTGGATGCCGACAAAGAAGGCTTTTTACGTAGCGATAAATCACTTACACAAATTGCAGGACGCGCAGCACGCAATATCCACGGTAAAGTCATCATGTACGCCGACAAAATCACTAAAGCTATGCAAAAAACTATCGACGAAACAAACCGCCGACGCGCTAAACAGCTTAAATACAACGAAATACACGGCATCACGCCTAAACAAGTGGTCAAAAGCAAAGACCGCATTATCTCACCTATAAAAGCTGAAATCGCTCCGGAAACAAACTTATCCGACGACCAAATCCATAAACAAATCGCCAGTGGCATAGCTGCTGATCCGATTTACCAAAAAATGAACGAACAACAACTTAAAAAAGCTATCGAACACGCTCGCAATAAAATGAAACAAGCTGCTAAAAAATTAGAATACCTGGAAGCTGCACGTTACCGCGACGAAATGTTCGAATTACAACGACTTTACAAACTTAAATTCGGCAATAAAAACAACTGACACTGCACAAAAATGCACTTTCAATGAAACTTTTTGCCTTTATATTACTGTTTTTCACAACATTACAACTCAAAGCACAAATCTTTACCCGTCGTTTTTTCCAAAATCCAAACATCACAACTAACACCCTATTTATCAACTACTTACCCTACCTAAAAAACAACGAATATTTTGTTACCAACATTAAAGGCTACACAATTATCGGACATCAATTAAAACTTGGTTACCTGTGGCAAGCCAATGACAGACTGAACTTTAAATTCGGTGTGACCTACAACCAATTTTTTGGCAGTAGAAAAATACAACTTTACCCTATACTTTCCATGCACCTAAAACTAAAACATCTGCAGCTTACAACCGGCAATATCCCTACAAACAGTTATATTTCCCTGCTAAACCAGATGTATTCCTACGAAAATTTTATGTTATCGCCTGAAAACTACGGATTTCAACTCACCACTCACACTAATCGGCAAAAACTACAAACCTGGCTCAGCTGGCAAAAATTTATCTTTTACAAATCACTTTTCCCTGAAAAAATATACTTTGCCTCGAATTACAAATACATCATAGATTCGACAAACAGCCAAAAAACCCTGTTTAACTTACAACTTTTTATCACACACAACGGCGGACAAATCGACTCAAGCCTTTCGCCTACAATCACTACGATAAACTCTGCTATAGGCACAAAAACGACCTTTTTTATCAGCAAAAACCTCAAAACCAGCCTATCTAACTATTTGCTTATATTTTACCTCCCAATGCAAAACAACGAATTTCCATACTCCGTAGGTGCAGCTTATTTACTGGACATATTTGCCAAATACAAAAATCTTTGCATTTCGCAGCAATTCTGGCTGGCAAAAAACTACTTCAACCCGGTGGGCGACATGTATTTCAACAACTATAACCCTTTTAACCAAAAATCTACTGACATAAAGCTAATTCTGCCAACTTCAATTGACTACACACGACAAATCTTTTCTAACTTTTACATAAAACTGGGTCTTTTTACATATCTTGTCAACATGGCTAAGCTTGACTATGGATATTACTTCTTAATCCGGTACAATTTCCGCAAAAAGTTCTGACTATCAATCAATTATTACTTAAAATGTTCTTTTACTTTGACTAAAAAAGCCTCTCTTATTCGATAATTTAATGGATTCGTATCAGCCATTGACTCAGGATGCCACTGAACACCAAGGACAAAAGCTGCATTATTCGTGTCTTTCAACTCAATTGCTTCAACCACAGAATCCGGTGCATAAGCACTTACCCGAAAAATAGAAGCTAATTTCTTTACTGCCTGATGATGATTACTCCAAACCTCGCCACTGTCAACACGGACTATTCGCTTTAACATTGTATTTGGTACGATATAAACCTTATGCATCGTATGTTTGCCGTCTTTACGGTGTAAATTCGATCCCAAATCCTGCGGTATATCAACAATCAAGCTTCCGCCGAATGTGACATTTAACAACTGATGTCCGCGACAAATACCAAGCAATGGGATTTTATGATTAAAAGCATAACGTATCATGTTCATTTCCAGCTGGTCGCGATAAACATTGATTTTTCCACACCGCGTAATTTCCTCTGGCTCGCCATACAATGAAGGATTAATGTCTTCTCCTCCTGAAATTATTATGCCATCTGCAAGTCGTAAAAGTTTTTTCAGACTATCACCATTAACTCCGTATGCTTCAACGACTTTTATACTGGTGTCAGATTTGTGTATCCACTTTGTAAAAGCCTGGTTATAATTTTTCGAAACAACTATAATCGCCTGGTGCTTAGGTTGTTGACAGGCAACAAAAAGAATTATCGATAAGAAAATAACTAACTTACGCATAAAGAGAGATTTTTAATTTCGCTAAAATTAAAATTTTATCCGCTTTTGAAAAAGCAGGTTTAATTAACTAAATATTTTTGACATAGTTAACATGCTAACTATCAACAAGCTATTCGATTTATTCACATCACTTAATT
>WFZV01000230.1 GCA_015489395.1 Bacteroidales bacterium | reverse complement strand
GAATAGAGCAATGATTTTATGACTTTATTTATGTCAGAAAACGGATGAATTTTTCGAAAATTTATTTTTTATGGAAGAAAAACAAACGGCTGCCAGATTTCTGGCAGCCGTTTGTAGAAAAGTAAGAAAAATTTCGCTGATGAGTTTAAATTAAATTACGCCGAATTCTTTACCGACTTTAACAAAAGCTTCAAGCGCACGGTCAATTTGTTCTCGTGTGTGTGCAGCAGAAAGCTGGACACGGATGCGGGCTTCGCCTTTAGGAACAACAGGATAGAAGAAACCAATCACGTAAATTCCTTCGTCCAATAAGCGGGCTGCAAAGTCCTGTGAAAGTTTTGCGTCGTAGAGCATAATTGCGATAATAGCAGATTCAGTCGGTTTTATATCAAAACCAGCTTTAACAATTTCTTCTTTAAAGTAACGAGCATTTTCCATGAGTCTGTCGCGTAGTTCATTGCTTTCAGACAGCATTTTAAATACTTCTAAAGCGCCACCGACAATCATTGGAGCAAGTGAGTTGGAGAAGAGGTATGGACGGGAGCGTTGACGCAGCATTTCGATAATTTCTTTGCGGCCTGTGGTATATCCACCCATTGCGCCGCCAAAGGCTTTACCCAATGTACCGGTTAAGATATCGATTTTATCCTGTACACCGAAATGTTCAGGAGTACCACGTCCGTTTGGGCCAATAAATCCAGCAGCGTGGCTGTCGTCAACCATAACCAGAGCGTCATATTTTTCGGCTAATTCGACAATTTCAGGCAATTTAGCCATATCGCCGTCCATTGAAAATACGCCGTCGGTCGCAATAATACGGAATCTTGCGCTTTGTGCTTCTTTGAGTTTTTCTTCTAAATCGTTCATGTCCGAGTGACGGTAGCGAAAACGTTGGGCTTTTGTAAGCCTGATACCGTCAATGATTGAAGCATGGTTTAATTGGTCAGAAATAATAGCATCTTCAGCAGTAAAGAAAGGTTCGAACAAACCTCCGTTAGCGTCAAAGGCAGCAGCATACAGTATTGTGTCGTCGGTTCCGAAGAATTCAGCAATTTTCTTTTCCAGTTCGCGGTGAATATCTTGAGTACCGCATATAAAACGCACAGAGGACATGCCATAGCCGTGTGTTTCCAGTGTTCGCTGGGCTGCTTTGATGACCTGTGGATGAGATGAAAGGCCTAAATAGTTATTTGCACAAAAATTTAAGACTTTACGTCCATCAGCAAGAGTAATTTCTGGACCTTGAGGCGAAGTAATTATTCGCTCTTCTTTGTAAAGTCCAGCTTGTTTGATAGATTCTATTTCTTTGATAAGAAATTGTTTGAACTCCTGACTATACATGGTTTTATTATTTAGAATTTTTGGGGTAGCTAAGTAATTCGAAATCAATATCGAATAAAAGTGCGAAATCTTCGCCGTTTTCACGTATAACGTCGTCTTCTTCCTGGTAATACCATTGTACAGTAACCTTTTTGCCTGAACGTTTTATACGTTGTAAAATTTCAAAAACTTCAAGTAATTTACGGGCTGTAGCAGAATTGTAATAATAAAGTTTTATAGTAAAAATCGTATGGTCGTTGGGGGCTTTGGCATATTCTTCCAGCCATTTTAAAGGCTCTTCGAATAATACTTCAGCGTCTTCGGGAAACGAGCGGCCTCGTATGAGGAATAGGTTTTTGTCTTTGTCTAAAATAATCGTTGGATTGGAATGATCACCTATGCGAATGTATGGTTTCACAGCCTTTATACTTTTTTCTCAAATATAAGTATTTTTTAACACAGAACATAAAAATTTTATCAAGCAGTTTTGAATATCGTTCGACAAAAAAATTAATTTTTTCAATTTATGTTTTTTATACAACTGACTTTCAAAAAAAATCGTAGTTTTGAACTGAAAATTTTAAAATAACTAAAGCATGGAACTTTTAGAACAAATAAAGCAAAGAGCCATACAAGTACAGAAAATAATTGTCTTGCCAGAAGGCGAGGAAGAACGAACTTTAAAAGCAGCTGATATTATTTTAGCCCAGGAAATAGCAAAACTTATCTTGATTGGTAATCCACAAAAAATCAAGCAATTGACTCAGCAATATTCTTTAAAGCATATCGATAAAGCACAGATTATTGACCCTGAGACTTATGAAAAACGAGAGCAATTGGCTGAATTAATGGTCGAATTGCGTAAGCACAAAGGCATGACCATGGAAAAAGCTCTTGAACAGCTGAAAAGCCCGTATTATTTAGGGACTTTACTGATTAAAGCGGGACTTGCCGATGGTATGGTCGGGGGAGCTATTGCTCCTACTGCAGATACAATCCGTCCAGCATTGCAATACATCAAAACACAGCCAGGCATTAGCATTGTTTCTGGTGCGTTTATAATGATCGTACCAGATAAAAGTTTTGGCGATGAAGGAGTGATGGTGTTCGCTGATAGTGCGGTTAATCCTGATCCTACGCCGCAACAATTGGCAGAGATTGCAGTTGTAACAGCACAAACGGCAAAGAGTATTGCAAATATCGAGCCTCGTGTAGCAATGCTCAGTTTTTCGACAAAAGGCAGCGCCGACCATCCGCTTGTCGATAAAGTGGTAGAAGCGACAAAAATTGCTAAGCAAATGAAACCCGAGCTTTTGATTGATGGCGAATTGCAGGCAGATGCGGCTTTGGTTCCTTCTGTAGGACAACGAAAAGCGCCTAATAGTCCAGTGGCAGGTCGTGCAAATGTGTTGATTTTCCCGGATTTAAATTCAGGGAATATTTCGTACAAGTTAGTTCAACGGTTAGCTCATGCACAGGCTATTGGGCCGATTTTGCAGGGGTTAGCTGCACCGATAAATGATTTGTCGCGCGGTTGCTCAGTGGATGATATTGTTAACTTAGTAGCGATTACAGCAAATCAAGCAGCTGGTATTAGCGATAATTAATAATTTTAGCTTTTTGTATGTTTATAGGGGCGTACATCTTTATGAACAAAAGCAGGATTAATGGGTGCGTACTTTTAATGACAATGTATTTTAGGAATAATCGTCGAAAGGATGGGAATAAGTGATTAATAAAGCATTGTGTCAGCGAGCGTTTTAAATATGAGGTTGAGATAAGGCGAGGGCGGGCAATATGCCCGCCCTCGCCGGTTGTGCGCCAGGGAGGATTCGAACCTCCGACTTCTACCCTGTCAAGGTAGCACTCTAGACCGCTGAGTTACTGGCGCAATTTTGTTGGTGCAAAATTAAAATGTTAGCTTGAAATTTGCAAGCTTTTTAAGTAGAAATGAGTTTATCGACGTCAATATTGTAGTCTTTAATTTTCTTTTTCAAAGTATTAAGTGCGATGCCTAAAGCTCGAGCGGTACGGCTTTTGTTGCCGCGGAACATTTTTAGGACTTTTTCGATATGAGCTTTTTCGACGTCTTCGAGTAGAAGTGAAGTGGGTTCGGGTTGGATTTTAATGTAATCAGGTAGAGCGTCGATGCAGACTTGAGATTTTTCGTTCATAATGTAAAAGCCTTCTATTAAGGTAACCAGTTCGGTTAAGTTTCCGGGGAATTCATAGTTAAAGAAGAAATTCCAGAGGTTCTCGCAGAGTTGAACTGGTTTTTTGTGATGGAATTTTTTAGTATTAAGTTCTAAAAGATAGTTAATTAACTTTTGTTTTTGTTCGAATGGCAAGTCTTTAAGTTCAGGCAAATAGAGTCTTATAGGTAGATGGTAAAACAGGTTTAAGTCAATTAGTTTTTTGCTGAGTATTTCAGTTGAGTTATAGTTTACGCCTACGATAAGTCGTACGTTTACTTTTTTTGAACGACCTACGATGGGTTCAATAATAGGATTCTCGATAAATTGACGGATTAAGTTTTGGTGAACGCTGTTGAGAGCGTCGATATTATCTAAGAAAACTGTACCTCCGTTTGCTTCGGCAAATATGCCTTTATAGTCGTGATTTGCTCCCGGGAAGGTTCCTTTTTTGTATCCAAAAAGTTTATGTATAATCAAGTCAGATGGATAAGCAGAGCAGTCGAAGTCGATAAATTGCCGTTTACTTCTGACGGGAGAGTTTTCGTGTATGAATCGAGCGAGTGTTTTTTTTCCGGTACCTGGTTTACCTTGAATAAGTATTGGAGTGTTTTCTGCTTGAGCTATTTTAAAAGCTTTATCGTAAACTTGCTTATAGCTTTCGACAATGTTATAAATCTGTCTTTGTTCTTGTTCGATTAGATTTTGACGGAGAAGGGCAGCAATTGGAGTAATTGAAGTTTCGATTTTAATGTGCGAAAGTTTCGGTTTTCCATTATTGCGTACTTTGTCGATATCGCTCAGATTCAGCAGTCTAATGTTTTGTCCTAAAAAATAAGCATTTAGCATCCAGAGTGTTCGCATGATATCGTTAGATGTATTAAGCAGAATGTCGATTGAGTAAGAATTAAATTCCAGGAGTATATTCCGTTCAATAGCGTTTAAAGAAGCATAATCTGCATGTTGATGATTTAGTTCCTGTGGTTTAACAATAACGAAAATGTCGGGAAAATTTTGTTCGATAATTTTTTTAAAGTTCAAAGCGTGTTCGACATCTTCTTCTAAAGCAAGTAAAACGTGAAATTCGTGATTGTAAAAGTAATTGTAAAAGACGACAGTAGGACCGTAAGGATTTACCTGGTGATTTTCAAGTAAGTCAAGTTTTTTAGAAAACCAGGAAATAAGAATGTTGCCCATTTTTTTAAGTTTCTAAGTTTTAAAAGGACAAATATCCATAATCACAAATTTAACTAAACTTTTGAATATCAAAAAATTTTATTTGATTATTTATCAAAAAATGTTACCACTCAAAGCTGAAT
>WFZV01000229.1 GCA_015489395.1 Bacteroidales bacterium | reverse complement strand
TAAATTTGTCTATTTGTGAAATATTTTGAATAGAAAATCTGGTTGTAAAGCGATTAGCCATGTTTCTTACGAAAACTACTGAATACGCTATGCGAACATTGATTTTTATGGCCACCCACGATAGGGAACTTTTTACTACCAGGTTTATTTCCAGGCAGTTGAACATACCATACAAATATTTAAGTCGAATAATGACAGATTTAGCGCGTAATGGATTGATTATTAGTGTAAAAGGGCGTGGCGGAGGTTTTCGTATAGCTAAATCTTTAGACCAAATAACATTATATGACATTTTCATTGCAGTTGAAGGCACCTCTCCTTTAAATTCCTGTATTTTAGGCTTTCCTGATTGCTCTGAAGAAAATCCCTGTGCTTTACATTATTTATGGGAGAAAAACAAGGAAGTTATCATTAACACGATGAAAAACACTACCTTAGAGTATTTCAGGAAAATAAGAAACCGGATTAAGCGATATTAAGTAGCAGATATTTTAAACCTAAATCATTGAAATAAATCATTATTTTGTTAAAATCTTGTGAATTTTTATGAAAATATCTACATTTGTGTAGAAATTAAACAATTCAAAATAAAAATTAAAGCTTATGAAACAGAGCTGGCTTGATAAGTTTATGAGCCGCAAAGGCTTATATGTAGGCTTTTGGTTTATGGCCATTTTAATGGTCACTATTTTGATTTACCTCACAGCTTATATGCACAAAGAGGTTCCTCCAATTCCAAAAGTAGTTAAATCTGCTGATGGAACAGTACTTTACACTCACGATGATATTGTACAGGGTAAAGCCTTTTTCCAGGAATTTGACTTAATGGACTGGGGTACATTTTTGGGAATGGGCGCTTATTTAGGTCCTGACCTGACAGCAGAGCAATTGCATAATCGAGTAGAATTTTTGTACAATTATTATGCAAAACAGAAATTCGGAAAAGCTTGCAAAGAGCTGACGCCAGAAGAGAAAGCTCAGATAAAAGAGATTGTAAAGAAAGATGTACGTTCGACCAAGCTTGCAAAGGACCAGGTTGTTTATTCTAAAGCATCAGCCGAAGCATACAAAGCAAATGTTGAATACTGGGTAAATGTTCTGGTAAACGGCGACAAAGAGCGCGGTTATCCAGGCGGATTCATGAGCAAGGAGCAAGCTAAGAAGATTGCTGCATTTATTGATTGGGGACAATTAGTCGCTTCTACCTTACGTCCAAATACTAATCGTACCTGGTCAAACAACTGGCCACATGAGCCATTGATTGACCAGAATATCCTCTGGAGCAACCATGCTACTTCACTCTGGGAATTCCTGTTGCTCTGGACATTGACGATTATTGTTATTTATCTGTTCTACGAATACTTACTCAACCGTAAAGAAGAGCTTGAACCTACACTCCAGGTTACAACACTTTACAAGTCACAGAAGAAATTGCTTAAATACGTTCCGATTGTAGCATTACTCTTTGTTTTGCAATTATTCATGGGTGGTTATATTACACACTTGACAACAGACCCGGCCCATGATTTCATTATTCCACAGAGCTTACTTCCATACAATGCTGCTCGTCCAATTCATACGCAGCTTGCAATTTTGTGGGTAGCAATTGGTTGGTTGGTCGGTGGTTTGCTTGTTGCTCCATGGGTAGCAGGTAAAGATCACAAAATGCCATGGTTGGTTGATGTTTTATGGTGGGCTTTATTGATTGTTGGTGTTGGTGCTTTGATTGGTATCTGGATGGGTACAACCGGCAAATTACCAGATAGCTGGTTCTGGCTCGGAAATGAAGGTCGTGAGCTTATCAACCTTGGTCGTCTGTGGGATATCTTGTTGGTTGGCGGTTTAGTATTCTGGTTCTTGCTTGTTTATACTTTGATTCGCAAGGCTGCTAAGAATAATGCTCTGGTAAGTACAATTATTTGGGCTGCTTTTGCTATTGCTACTTTGTATGTTGCAGGTATGATGCCACTTACCCATATTCAGCCAAACTTCACTATCGACGATTACTTCCGTTGGTGGGTAATTCACCTGTGGGTAGAATTAACATTTGAATTGTTCGCAGCTGGTGTTTTGGCTTACATGACAGTAAGTTTAGGCCTTATCTCGTACAAAACAGCAGAAAGAGTAATGTTCTTCGAATTGTTCCTGGTAATGATGAGTGGTACACTTGGCGTAGGTCACCACTACTGGTTCCAGGGTCTTGACGAATACTGGATTGCAATTGGAGGTATTTTCTCATCTCTCGAACCATTACCACTTGTTTTGATGATGGTTGAAGCTATGAAGAACCAGCGTGAAAAAGTACATAGCGGCGAAAACTTCCCATTCAAAGTTACATTCATGTGGTTGGCTGGTAGTGCATTCTTGAACTGGATTGGTGCAGGATTCCTGGGTATGTTGATTAATACTCCAACTATTGACTACTACGGCCACGGTACATACATCATCATGCCTCACGGACACGTTGCATTACTTGGTGCATTCGGTTATATTTCATTGGCATTTATCTATATGACTGCTCGTACAAATTCTCTGGCAAATGGCTTGAAATGGAAGGAAAGCTTGAGTAAATGGGGATTCTGGTTCTTGACCTTGGGCGTTTTGATTTACGCAATACCTTACGCAGTAGTTGGTTTCCACCAGGCAGCTGTTGCGTTCAACAAAGGTTATTACTTTGCACGTCTGCATGAGACAATCGCACAGCTCAATGGTTGGCTCTGGTTCCGTCTGATTCCTGATTCAATGATGATTATCGGTGGTTTGATTATCTTTATTGACCTGGTTATCAAGATTTATTTCAGCAAAAAAGCTCAGGCTGCTGCATAATTTCGTGAGAATTTGACGGTTTAATCAACAGGGCTGCCAGAGTGGCAGCCCTGTTTTGTTCTATAAAAAGTCAAAAACTGCAGGTTCGTCCATAAAGACTTATGTACAAATTTCGTAAAAACGTTTTATAAAACTTTTTCGTTCAGGGTTAATAGCTTAAAGCTAAGTTTTGTTTGTCGAAATATGGTAAAGATTTTGACTAATTGGCTGAAAAAGCGTAAGTTTTAAAGAAAAAATGCAAGGCAATGAAAACTTTTGGGTATTTAATTCTGGCGATTTTGCTTTTTATTGGCTGTTCGCAGCAGAAACAGCAGAAAGTTGTTGTGCAGGAAGTCAATTATGGTACAGGTTTTAAGGTGACAGGTAAAAACGTTAGGGATAAAGCAATTGTCAAAGCAAACAATGGCTTGGATTTATTGCTCAAAACCGACAAATCAAATAATTTTTACGATGTTTTTATTTTGCTAATTCCGTCAAATGTTTCCGACACTTCGCGGTTAATGCGATTTTTAAACAAAAAAGTTATCGACTTAAATTGCAAACCACAAGGAGCTTTGATTTTAAGCTCAAACGGCGATACTTTGCTTTTCGCCGTGGATAATGCTTTTGGTGATAGCCTGGCAAATCTTATGAGACCCAGCCAGGTGGTCATGGGATTGACATTGGGCGTTGGCGTTGGAAAATATGAGCCAAAGAAATTACCTGTAACTTTACAAAACGCAGAGGACCTGGTGAATTTTGACGAGCAGAAATTTTAATAAGCTTTATTTCTGCACTTTAGCTTCGTACTGTTTTAAAATCTCTGTGCCGATTTTCAGATACAAAGGCACATCTGGGGGGATACGCATGACGTCCAGCTGATTGACCATTTGGCCTGAATGTACGATAACAGCGTTTTCTTCGGGTAAGATAAAAATGTACTGACCATAAACTCCGGCGAAATAAATTGCTTTGTACTTTGGCTTAGGATAAATCCACATGCCTAATTTGTAAAAATCTACGTGTCTGAAAAGCTTAAATTTTAGATGCTTAGCAGGTTCGTGCATTTGTTCGATATAACTTGCTGGAATAATTTGCTGTCCGTTCCATTTTCCGTTGTGAAGCACCATAAGTCCCAATTTAGCAAAGTCTCGTGGTGTGGCATAAAAACAACAAAATGCACGCGGATAACCCGAGGCTTTGTCTTTTCCGATAAGTGCGTCATGTTCAGCTCCCAGCGGAGTCCATAAATATTTTTCGACAAAGGTCCCAAGGTCCATGTGCGATACTTTTTCGATAATCATTGCAGCTAAAATATAATTAACGCACTGGTAATGCCACTTTTGGTTTGGTTTGCGTGTTACGTGGATGCTGGGTAAAAGCTTGTCAAACGGATAGCCGTAATAAGCTTTTACGATGTCGGAAAACGGGTTTAAAAAGTCTTCAGTCCAGTTCAGGCCGGACGCCATATTGAGCAGGTCTCTAATTGTGAGCAATGAGTCTTTGGGGTGGGTCATCCAGTCGAAATACTTGTAAACAGGCTCATCAAGGCTTTTGATATAGCCCAGATCAATAGCTTTTCCAATGAGTAGACTGACTATAGTTTTAGACATTGAAAATGAGTTGAGTACATTGTCCTTGTTGAAGCCTGAGTAATAATGTTCGTAAATAATGCTGTCGTTTTTGATGACTAAAAAAGCAGCTGTTCGTGCGATAGACATAGCCAGGCTGTCGGATTTTTTTATGGTAAACTGGTTGTACAGTTTTGATTTGGGCAAAGGTTTAGGATTTTGGCTTTTAACAGTCCAGTAATCATGGCAATAGTAGTCAGTGAGGGTCGGCAGTCCGCAATGTACGAGATTTTCTAAGTATTTCAGTTCTTCTTTTTGCGAATGTTTCTTACGTTCAGAAAGATATTTTTTAGCCTTTTGGTGTAATTCGCTGTATTTTTGGGCATTCATAGGAGCAAGGAAGATTAGTAAACTTAGTGTTGTAAATATAATTTTTTTTAGCATTTTATCTGGTTTTTATGTTTTTCGATTATCGTGACTGTCGGCATTATTCCCCACAATTCCTTGTGGGGGTATATAACGTCCATGGCTCCGCCATTATATTTCGCTTGGCTCCCTTATGGAGCCATATAATGTCCATGGCTACGCCATTTATAGCAAAGCCGTCAGGCTTGGTCGTCACATGGTCTTGTATGGAAATACAAGACCAATGGCTACGCCATTATATTTCGCTTGGC